>CAZIXJ010000156.1:271-6670 GCA_964542835.1 uncultured Hyphomicrobiales bacterium | reverse complement strand
TAACGATGACTTTACCCAAACCAATGGTGAAAATCAAAAACATTCCAATGATGGAGCATATAGTTAATTTATTGAAAAAGCACGGCATTAATGACATAGTTTCAGTCCTGTATTATCATCCTGATATTATAACTAATCATTTTGATAATGGTTCTGCTTTTGGAATTAATATGGATTATGTACTGGCTCAGGCAGATTATGGTACAGCAGGAGCTGTAAAAAATGCACAAAAATACCTTGATAAGAGATTTATTATTATCAGTGGCGACGTCCTTACCGATTTTGATTTGACGAAAGCAATAGAATACCATGAAAGCAAAAAATCTCTTGCCACAATATTACTTACAAGAGTACCCGCACCACTCCAATATGGTATTGTAATGACTGATGAAGATGGTAAAATCACGAGATTTCTTGAAAAGCCATCATGGGGACAAGTGTTTTCAGATACTATTAATACCGGAATTTATATTCTTGAACCCGAAGCTCTTGATTTAATACCTTTTCAGGAAGAATTTGACTTCAGTAAAGATTTATTCCCGCTTATGCTTAAGAAAAATTTACCACTTTATGGATACATTACAAAAGGATACTGGAGAGATGTGGGGAATTTGAGCGAATACCAGCTCGGGCAGTCAGACGCACTTAATCAGGATGTTAAGTTAGTATCTGATGAAGCTCACAACCAAAACGATAATATTATCAGCAAAACTGCAAAAATTGCCTCTACAGTGAAAATGGTAGGAAAAAACGTAATAGGAGATAACGTAAAAATCGGAAACAATGTAGAACTTTTTAACTCCGTAATTGGAAACAACGTAAGGATAAATGACGGAGCAAGACTTTTAGGCACCACACTTTGGGATAACGTAAAAATCGGTAGTTTTTCTGAAGTATATGATTCTGTAATTTGTAATAATACAAATATTGGAGATAATGTTACGGTTTTTGAAAATGTATTTATTGCGGAAAATTGTGAAATTGAAGATAATGCTGAGCTGAATCCAAATATCAAGCTGTGGCCAAATAAAAAAGTTGAGAAAGGTGCAATTCTATCAAGAAGTCTTGTGCAGGAAGAAAAGTGGCTGAGAGAATTATTTACAGATGCAAGAATTTCAGGGCTTTCCAATATAGATATGAATCCTGAATTTGGCGCTAAGCTCGGTGCAGCTTTTGGTCTTTCATTAGAAAAAAAATCTACAATATTATCAAGCCGTGACTCTGACCCCGTATCCAGAATTATTAAAAGAGCAATAACTTCAGGAATATCTTCTGTTGGTATTAATGTAAACGACCTTCAGGAAACTTCAATACCGCAGACGAGGCAGGAATTAAATGTAAAAAAATATTCCGGCGGTCTTCACGTAAGGCGTTCACCAAGAAAACCCGATCACATTGATATTGTTATATTTAGCAAAGACGGAAGGGATATTTCCATATCTACAACAAAGAAAATAGAAAGATATTTCTTCGGTGAAGAAATTAATAGGGTCCATCACTCAAAAGTTGGAAGCATAAATTATCCTGAAAGAACTAATGAAATATATGTTACGAGATTTATTGAATCACTTGATTCTGAATTAATACAAAAGAGAAAGTTTAAATTACTTATGGATTATTCTTTTGGTCTTGCATCCAATATATTTCCAAATATTTTGGGTAAATTAAATGCGGAAGTGCTTTCACTTAATAATTATGTGGACAGTAGTAAATTTTATCCAAATCCGGCTGAAAGCAAACTAAATGATGAAACCGGAAAAATCATGAGTTCACTGGGTTATGAATTGGGATTCAGAATGCAGCCCGGAGCAGAGCAAATTTCAGTAATTGATGAAAGCGGGAAGTGGTACCATCAGAGCAGAATGCTGTCTATAGTTACCAAATTATTCCTCGAAACAAACAAAGAGAAAGAACCTTACAAAATTGCCGTTTCCATTGTTGCATCCAAAGAAATAGAGATGATAGCAAATGAATACGATGTAGAAGTAATCCGAATAAAAAACTCACATTCTGCGATGATGGATGCTACTCTTGATGAAGACATACTTTTTGTTGGAGGAGTATTCGGTGGTTATATTTTCCCTGAGTTTCTTTTTGCATCGGATGGAATGTATTCTGTTGGTAAAATTCTTGAAATGCTTGCACAAACAGATAAAAAAATATCTCAGATTGACTCTGAAATTCCAAGAAGAAATCAGTTAAGCATAGAGGTACACGTACCTTGGGAAAGTAAAGGTGCTGTAATGAGAAAAGCAATGGAACATACTGAAAAAATGGAAAGAGATTTGGTGGAAGGTATAAAATTTTATGACAATAATAATTCTGTATTACTTCTTCCTGCAAAAGAAAAAGCATCATTTTTGATTTATTCGGAAAGTGATGATTATGAAGAAGCTCAAAAGCTGGCAGAAAAATATAAAGAATTTATTAATGAATGGAAATCTTAATTTGCTATATTTGTAGTATAAATTATTGCAGATTATTTTTTTTCTATAAAGAGTTATTGATGAATATTTCTGATATTATTAGTGAAAATACAATAGCAATTGGCTTGGAAGCGAATACCAAAAGCGAATTATTAGATAAAATGATGGATATAATATCTGAATCTTCTTCTATTATCAATAAAGAAGAAGCTAAAAAAGAGATATTGATACGTGAAAGTATTATGTCCACCGGGATAGGGAAGGGTATTGCCCTTCCTCATGCCAAAACAAATGCAGTATCGGATAGTATAGGTGCTTTTGCAGTACTTAAAAATCCTGTGGATTTCGATTCTCTGGACAGTAAACCGGTTGATATTGTATTTTTGCTTCTCGGTACCGAAAACGATATTTCCGGTCATCTCAGACTTTTAAGCAAAATATCAAGAATAATGAATGATAATAACTTTAAAGAATATGTAAGAAATATTAATAATCCTGAAGAAATAATTAATTATTTCCAGACAAAAGTTGATAAATTCTAACAATTACATATAGTAATATACGTTTAATTTCTGAAATTTATTTAGTTAGATAACCGGCACAATAATTATGATTAATCTTAATGAAGCCTTTGAAGATGAGTTGTATTTTAAGTATCTTCAGGATCCGGACTCAGTAAGTCCTGAATGGAGAGCTTATTTTGAAAAAGTTCACGGAAAATCAGTTTTTCCGTTAGATTCAAGAAAAACATACAAGCAAAGAAATATATATTCGGAAACACCTGAAAAATCTGCTCAAAGTAAATCAGAAAAAATTGAATCCAAACTTAAAGATTATGAAGAGCTTGAGCCTCTTTCTCCTGTTCAATCCGAATACTCTGTGCAGCTTCAGGAAAGTCTGGATATTCCTACTGCATCATCTTCAAGGACTATCCCTGTAAAAGCTCTTGATGAAAACAGAAGAATTATTAACAGGTACCAAAAAATTCTTAAAAGAAAGAATATCACTTTTACACATATGATTGCCTGGGCTATCGTAAAAAGTCTTATTAAATTCCCAAATATGAATGATTCATATACTGAAATTGACGGGAAACCTCACAGAATAGTTCGAAACTCGCTCAATGTAGGCCTTGCCATAGATATAACTAAGAATGACGGTACAAGGCTACTACTCGTTCCAAATGTAAAAAATGTTGAAAATATGGATTTTCGTGAATTTTTCTTATCATTTCAAAATTTAATAGATAAAACACGAAATTTCACTCTCGAACCCGAAGACCTTGAAGATACATCAGTTACTTTAACTAATCCGGGAATGATAGGAACTACTTTTTCTCTGCCAAGACTTTTAAAAGGGCAGGGAGCTATTGTATCTACCGGAGTAATTGATTATCCCGCTGAATTTAAAGCTGTAAACTCTAATATTCTTGAAGATATCGCTTTAAGTAAGGTTTTTACGGTAACAAACACTTACGATCACAGAATTATCCAGGGTGCTGAATCTGCTGAGTTTTTATCCTATTTGAATAAATTACTGATAGGAGAAGAGCGGTTTTATGACCAGATTTTTTATGCACTGAATGTGCCTTTCGAACCGGTCAGATGGTCCGAAGATACTGCAAAATTTAATCATTTATTGCCACATAATGATGATAAAATCGAAAAAGGTGCCCACGTAATACAGATGATAAATGCTTACCGTGTAAGAGGGCATTTGCTTGCCAATACTAATCCTCTCGGATTTGATATTTACTATTACCCTGAACTGGATCCGGCCTTTTACGGTTTTAATATCTGGGATCTCGACAGGATTTTCCATGCTGATGATGTCTGGCAAAATAGTAATACTCCATTAAGAGAAATTATTGAACTGCTTAGAGAATCTTATTGCGGCACTATAGGCTTTGAATTTATGCATATCCAAAGCCCTGAAAAGAAAAACTGGATAAAAGATAAAGTAGAAGGCACAAGGAATAAAGTATTTTTCTCAAAAGATGAAAAAATACATACTTTAAAAAAGTTAATTGGTTCTGTGGCATTTGAAGAGTTTCTCCATACGAAATTTGTCGGTCATAAGCGATTTTCTCTTCAGGGGGCTGAATCTACCATTGTAATACTTGATAAAATTTTTGAAAAATCTGCCGATGGTTCATTGCATTCTATCGTACTTGGTATGGCTCACCGAGGCAGATTAAATGTACTTGTGAATAACGTTGGTAAACCCATTGAGCATATTTTCAAGGAATTTGATGATGATTTCGACCCTAAATCATACAAAGGTGTAGGGGATGTAAAGTATCATCTTGGAGATAAAGGATATTATATATCTCCTAATAATAATTCCGTTAATATTATTTTATCACCTAATCCAAGCCATCTTGAGCTTGTAGATCCGGTAATTAACGGTATGGCGAGAGCTTTGGATAATGAAATCAAAGATGAATCATATACAAAAGTACTGCCCGTTGTAGTTCATGGAGATGCAGCTTTCGCTGGGCAGGGTATTGTAGCCGAAACTCTCAATCTTGCACAGCTCGAAGGTTACAAAACCGGCGGTACAATACATATAATTATTAATAATCAGATTGGTTTTACTACAACTATTGAATTTTCCAGAAGTACCGTTTATGCTACTGACATAGCTAAAATGACTCAAGTGCCGATACTTCACGTAAACGGAAATGATCCCGAAGCTGTAAGAAATGCAGCGATTTTTGCTTTTGATTACAGAGAGCAATTCGGAACCGATGTGATAATTGATCTCATCTGCTTCAGAAAATACGGACATAATGAAGGGGATGAACCATCCTATACTCAGCCTCTTTTATACAAAAAAGTAAGAAAAATGAATGATGTTGCTTCTGTTTATGCCAAACAACTGATAGAAGAAAATGTTATTTCTGAGGATGATTATAAAAATCTGATAAAAGAAACTGATGATACTTATAATAATGCATTTGAAAACAGAAAAAATTATAAACTTAAGAAAAAACTCAATCCGATTTCTGATAATTTCAGTATTGTATCTACTTTGAAAACAGGATTTTCTGATGATAAATTAAACCGCATAGCCAACGCTCTTTCATCGCATCCTTCAGGTTTTAATATTCATCCTAAAGTTCTAAAAATTCTTGAAAGAAGAATGAAATTGTTTAAAAGTGAGAAACCTGCAATTGACTGGGCTTTGGCAGAATCGCTTGCCATTGGTTCAGTCCTTCTTGAAGGCAATGAAGTTAGGTTTACCGGTCAGGATTCGAGAAGAGGCACATTCAGCCAAAGGCATTCGGTACTTATAGATAATAAAAATGAAGAACCGTATATCCCCTTAAATAATATTAGTCAGAATCAGGCTTTGATTAGAATTTTTGATAGCCCTCTGTCTGAAATTGCATGCCTTGGATTTGAATACGGCTATAGTGTAATAGCAGAAAACAGCCTTACTTTTTGGGAAGCTCAGTTTGGTGATTTTGCTAATAATGCACAGGCAATATTTGACCAGTTTATTTCCTGTGGGGAAACGAAATGGGGGCAAAGTTCCAATCTTATAATGCTGCTCCCGCATAGCTATGACGGACAGGGACCGGAGCATTCTTCGGCAAGACTGGAAAGATATCTTCAGCTCTGTGCAAATAATAATATGATAGTGGCAAATTTTACTACTCCTGCACAGTATTTTCATGCAATTCGAAGACATCATCTAATGCCATTTAAAATCCCTATGGTGTTAATGACTCCAAAATCTATGCTCAGAAATCCAAATGCTGTATCTTCGATAAATGACCTTGTAACAGGAAATTTACAGGAAATAATTGACGATGACGTTAAGAATACTGAAAAAATCAAGAGAATAGTATTTTGCTCAGGCAAAATCTATTATGAGTTATTAGAATACAAAAATTCAAATCAAATTAGTGATACTGCAATAGTCAGAGTGGAGCAATTATATCCTTTGAAATCAGATATGCTAATTT
>CAZIXJ010000156.1:0-261 GCA_964542835.1 uncultured Hyphomicrobiales bacterium | reverse complement strand
CAATCATGGATAAATATTCTAATGCTACTGATTATATTTGGGCTCAGGAAGAACCTAAGAATATGGGGGCATGGCAATTTCTTTTTACAAATCTCTTTGAAACAGACGAAAGATTTCACAGGTTAAAATATGCCGGACGTCCGGCAAGTAGCAGTACAGCTACCGGAAGTATGAAAATTCACAATTTGGAACAAACTGAAATATTGCAAACTTGTTTTAAGATTTGAAAATTATATTAGATACTAGTTTGACTCATTCAAA
>CAZIXJ010000155.1:0-6718 GCA_964542835.1 uncultured Hyphomicrobiales bacterium | reverse complement strand
AAAAAAAACAAAACAAAAAAATAGTTTTTACTAATGGATGCTTTGATATTGTTCATTCAGGTCATGTGTTTTATTTGAATGAAACTGCAAGACTGGGTGATATACTCGTGCTGGGGCTTAATTCCGACAGCAGCGTAAAAAGGCTTAAAGGTAATGGCAGACCGATTAACAGTCAGCAGGACAGAGCAATTGTCCTCGATGCATTAAAACCTGTGGATTTCGTTGTGATTTTTGATGAAGATACTCCGCAAGTGCTTGTATCCGAATTAATTCCCGATGTAATAGCAAAAGGAGGAGATTACAGGCCGGAAGAAGTAGTCGGTGGAGATATAGTTACGAAAAACGGAGGAGAAATCGCAATTATTGACTTTGTGGATGGCAAGTCCACTACTAATATTATTAATATAATGAAGAAATAAAATGATTTCTAAAATTATTCATATTTTGCTTTTAATTACACTAACTACTGCAAATTTATCCTGCAGTGAAAAGGAGCAGTCTTCTCCCGAATCTAAATTCAGAAATGTAGAAGTAACGCAAAAGAATACTAAAAGAATAGCTCTCTACAAACCTGAAATAATCAGAAAGTTTGAACACGATAAATCGGCATTTACACAGGGGCTTATGATACACAACGGTTTTCTTTATGAAAGTACCGGACAGAGAGGAGAATCTTCAGTAAGAAAAATTAATTTATTCACAGGAGAAACCCTAAAAATTAAAGATATTCCTGCTAAATATTTTGGTGAAGGCATTACCGTATTTAATGATAAATTATATTTCCTTACATGGACTTCACAGGTATGCTTTGTATTTGACCCCGATACATTTGAAGAGCTTGACTCATACACATATTATTCTCAGGGCTGGGGGCTAACAAATGATGACACTCATCTTATTATGAGCGACGGAAGTGCTTATATAAGATTTCTTAATCACGAAGATTTTTCTACTGATAAAACAATTTTTGTCCGTCTTAACGGCAAACCGGTGGAAAATCTAAATGAACTCGAATACGTAAACGGAAAGATTATTGCAAATATTTGGGGTAAAGATTATTTGTATATTATTGAACCGGAATCAGGGAACGTAGAAGGAAAAATTGATTTGAGCGAATTAAGACCACTCGGAGCTTTGAATCCAAATGCAGAAGTATTAAACGGTATTGCATATAATAACAGCAATGATACATATATAGTAACAGGAAAAAACTGGGATTATTTTTTTGAGATAAAACTGAGTGAAGTAAATTAACGTAAAAAATTAGTTATATGCTTTTGTTGGCAATTTTAATTTTAAGTTAATCAAAAATAATCTTTACCATTTTGAAAGAAATTTTTTATTTTTGCAGTATAATTTTTTTTGTTTAAACAATTTTTGAGGAGTCCTATGTACAGACTTGTATTTCTTACAATAGCACTTGTTTTATCCGGTTTTTCGCTTTCGGCTCAGAATATGCCAAATGAGCATATGCAGGGTAAGGTAATTCTAAAATTAAAAGAGAATATTTCGATACCTGCGTCTGTAAACCAACAGATAAAGTCGGGGAACACATCTTTTGGCATCGCTGCACTGGATGAATCTCTCGAAAAACTGAAAATAAAGGAAATTGAACAGAAATTTCCTCGTCACTCAAAACCTGAATTTCAGTCTCAGATGAAAAATGATTTTGGCTCAGACGTAAAAACTCTTGAAAATATATACGAGCTTAATTTCGATGAAAAGATGCCCGTAAGATATGTGATAAGGGAACTGAGAAGAAATAAGGCGATAGAGTATGTAGAACCGGTATATATTCAGGAAGCATTCGATGTACCGAATGATGAATATTACGTACAGCAGCAGTTCCTTCCTCAGATATTTGCATCTGATGCATGGGATATTGCAAAAGGTGAGGACGGAGAAGAAGTAATAATTGGTATTTGTGACTCCGGTACCGAATGGCACCATCCCGATTTGGTTGCAAATTTATATCAGAATCTTGGAGAAGATGCTGACGGCGACGGCTCTGTAATTCAATTCAACGAAGAAACTCAGCAGTGGGAAATTGACCCTGATGACATTAACGGTATTGATGATGACGGAAACGGGTATCCTGATGATTTCTTCGGATGGAATTATGTAGGAGCTTGGGATGGCACTCCTGATTATGATGTTGATGGTTCAGACATTAATACTCATGGCACTCACGTGGCAGGCCTTGCCGCAGCAACCACCAATAATGAAACGGGAGTAGCAAGCATAAGCTGGAACGTAAAATTCATGGCTACAAAGCACAGCCCTAACGATAACGGAAGAAGTGTTTTTTATGGATATGACGGTATTGTTTATCTCGCAGAAAACGGTGCAGACATAATCAATATGAGCTGGGGCGGCGGACCGTTTAGTCTTTATCAACAGGAAGTAATTGAATATGCAAGAAGTCTTGGAGCTATCCTTGTAGCTGCTGCCGGCAACAACAATAATTCACAGGCTCATTATCCGAGTTCTTACTCGGGAGTAGTTAGCGTAGCTTCAGTAGCTTCCAATGATGTAAAAGCTTATTATTCTACATATGGAGAAACAGTTGATATTTCAGCACCCGGTGGCGACAGATATCAGGACGGCGGATTACTTGCTACAATACCGGGACACTGGTATAATAAATATCAAGGTACATCAATGGCATCACCTGTAGCTGCAGGTCTTTTCGCACTCGTTCAGTCTCATTTTCCTGAAAAATCCGATGATGAAATTATAAAACAGATAATTGGTACTACTGATGATATTTATGATGAAAATCCGGGCTTCGAAAATATGCTCGGAAGTGGAAGAATAAATGCACTTAAAGCACTTACTGAAGAACCTCAGTATCCTGCAGGACTTGAATTGACAGTTATGGGATACGAAGTTGTGGTGTACGATTCTGAATATGATTTTTATTATGAAACAGATGTTGTGTTTGGAGGTAGTGAAGGTATAATCAATATTTTGATTAAAAATAACAATAATTTCTACGGACAAGATGAATCAGTTTTTAATGTTACTTCCTTAAACGAAGATTTTAACTTATATCAGACTTCTTTCACCAAATCACTCACTCCTGATGGATTTACTTTTCTTGAAATCCCATTCTACACATCTGAAGACATAGAAAGCGGATTCCACGCTATTCAAATTACAGCATCAGATCCTGATGAAGAAATTTTATACGGTGAAGAAAACTTTGCGGAAGTATTCGTAAACAACAGTGATATACTTGCATGGCAACCGTTACTCGGCGGCGAAGATATGAGCGGAGAATTTTTCAAAGAACATTATGAATCTTTAGGCTTTGATGTATATCTTACTGACAGAGTATTACCTACATTCGAAGGTTTCGAGGCAATATTCTTATCTTTTGGAAGCACCACTGCACCGGGATTCGGTTCTTACTGGATGAAATTATACCAAACTCTTGAAATTTTAGAAGAATATGCTTACCAGTATGGTGAAGAGGCTATGATTTATTTTGAATCTCAAAATTTCCTTACTCATTATAATCCTTTCATTATAGATTTGACAACGACATACCCATTATTCGGGATTGCTGATGCGGGATATAATGAAGAAGAATCTGCCATACTCGATAATATTTTCGGTTCTGACGATACTCCGTTTGAAGATTTGAACTTCTCTTCAAGTCAGAATAATACATATGAGATGAACTATCTGACACCTGCCCCTGAAGAATGGGGAGTATGGGCTGATGCAGCTCTTGAACTTGAAGATTTCGGAACCGTAGCCGTTGGTGCTATTAATCCTCTTGGTAATATGATATTTACATCTTCAGTAGCTGTATCTCAGTTTGATGATGCAGATTGTCCTAATACTAAAAGAAACTTTATGAGACTGCTGGACAATGCTTTTGAGCTTTATGCTCCATTGGATATTGTAATTGACAATGAAGTAATTGCTTGTCAGAATACTCCCGTAGAGCTTGGGCTTGATGATTCAGATTGTGGTGAATATTATCCGTTTGTAAATATTGCAACTGGCGGTTCAGGATATTTCGATGTAGAATGGACACCACATTACGGTCTTGATGACCCTTACTCAAGTAATCCGGTAATGCTTGAACCTAATGTAAACAGACTTTATCAGGTTACAGTTACTGATTTACTTCTTGGCGAAGAAGTAACTCATGACGTTCAGGTAAATGTAAATAAAGGCGCAAAAGTAAGAGTGCCACTAATAAAAATGCATTCTTTCGGAAATCCGCTTAACTTAAATGACCAGATTATATCCATAACCGGCGGAGTAGAGCCATATCTTGAATATATCTGGACTAAAGACAATGAAATAATTGAAGACCCTGAAAATGAGATTCCTTCTATGGGAATTAGCAGATACTATTTACAGGTAATAGACAGCGAAGGCTGCGTATCAAAAACTGCCAGAATGATTGTATTTGTCAGCTTCTACAAGCAATTTGCAGAAAATGACGTTACAGTGGGAGAAAACGGTACAATAGTAGCTACTGCTTATCCAAATCCTGCAAACAGTGATATTAATCTGCTTACAGTATTTGAAAGCAAAACCAATGCAGAAGTGAAAATAGTTGATATCGAAGGAAATACTCTTTATACTGAATCTAAAAATTCTGTAGAAGAAATCAATCAGACACTTAATATCGAACATCTTTCTGCCGGAACTTATTTCATAAAAATTGAATCGGAATTTGACTCGGTTGTAAGAAAATTCGTAAAGCAATAATCGTTAAGAATATTTCTTAATACGAATAGCTAAATTATAAACCTTCCGAAGAACTTAATTCTTCGGAAGGTTTTTTTTGAGTGTAACTGCCACCAAGAATCTGATTTAAAAAAAACGGCATTTCAGACCACCTCGCCACAAATAAACAGGTGAGTAGAGGCAATTCATGAATTCCCTCTACGATGATAACTTCACCTCTTCACAAACTTCTCTGTAATATCACCAATTCTCACAAAATACACACCACTTGGGAGATGCGAAATGTTTACGCTTACCTGTCCTCCGCTGGCGGAGGTGTCCCGATTTATCGGGACGGAGGTGGACACATTAGCCACTTTCACCCGGCACATAATACATTCGGCAAATGAATTACAAATAAAAAAAAACACTTGCATAATTCAAAAACATTATATAACTTACTATTAAATGATAATGAATAATTTGATAAGTTATAATAAATCTGCATTTTGCAGAATATTTGTTTAATTATTTTTTAGGTGGTACTATGACAAAGAGTCATTACAGCATTACAGCATTACAGCATTACAGCTTTATTTAGACGATTCGGACTTACTTTTAGTGCATTAATTGTGGGGATATTTATGTTTAATTTTACTGCAAATGCACAAACTACCTGCCCTGATACAAAATGGCGATATGAGTTGAATGCACCTATTCCATACCAAAGTGTCGATTGGTTGCAAAATGGAACTACTGCAATTAACAGGTGGTCTAATCAAGGACATCTTTCACCCGGTCCAATACTTACTGTTGCTTCAACAGAGCCTGTCGGGCAAACTCATCCGAATTTTGAACTCTCGCCGGCTTCTATCAGATTGCTCACAAATACTTATAATGACCCGATGGATATCAATATACCTACATTTGAGTTTGGTGAATCATTTATTTTATTTAGTTCGGAATCTCCTAATGTTATTTGGGATGTCGGAAAAATCAAAGCAGTTGATAATCTTGGTGGCAATTATGATGCTAATGATTTAACCAGAAATGTTAGTGCCGGCTTAGCTTTTTATGATGCCAACGGTCCTACATTTCAGCAAACCGTGAATGGCGGAAGCAGAGAAGTGTTTCGTATAATCAACGGTAATATGGGAGTTGGTACAATAGACCCGCTAAATAAGTTTGTAGTCCAAACTAATGAACAATGGGAAAGCACGATGGTCTCAATTGACCAGCATAATAATAATCCTTCAATAAGGTTATACAGAAGTACCGGGTCCCCTAATGCCTGTCCAACAGGAATGGGAATTACAGAAGCTGACGGCTGGTGGATAGAAGTAAATAATGATTGGCAGACTACAGGTGAATACAGCCCTCTTGTTTTCAAAACGAAAAACGAACCTGTTTGTCCTTATGACAATAATGATTTGAATACAGTTGTTTCATTTACCAGAGATGGTAGAGTTCTAATCGGTGATTTGAAATATAACGGTACAGAATTTGAGAATGTAAATATGAAACTTTCAGTTGATGGAGGAATTGCAACCAAAGAAGTTTTAATAACTATGGATGACTGGGCTGACTACGTATTTGAAGATGATTATTATCTGATGGATCTGAACGAATTGGAAAGTTCTATCAAAACCAATGGACACTTGCCGGGAATACCTTCTTCTGAGCAAGTAAGGAAAAATGGTGTGGCAGTTGGTGAAATGCAGAAACAAATGATGCAAAAAATTGAAGAGCTTACTCTCTACGTAATCCAACTCAAAAAAGAAAATGATGAAATAAAACAAGAATTAAACTCAATAAAACAAGGTGAGTAGTTATGAATTATAAATTCTTAAAAATATTAATGCTTCCCGTTTTACTTTTTCTTGTGGCATGCCCTGAGGAAGAAGTACCCGTAAAACCTGACCCTTGTGACGGTGAAGTCCCTTTTTCTGCTGATTTTCATATTTATGAAGCTCAACAAGCTTTTCCTGATAATTGGGAATATTATGATACTGACTCAATAGGTACA
>CAZIXJ010000154.1:0-6737 GCA_964542835.1 uncultured Hyphomicrobiales bacterium | reverse complement strand
ATCTTATATTGCACTTATTCCTGCAGTTACTCTCACTTCAATCTATGAAGAATATGGCTCCAGACTTCTTGAACAGAACATTAGGTCTTTTTTGCAGTTCAGAGGTAAAATCAATCAGGGGATAAAAAACACTATATTAAATGAACCGGAAATGTTTTTGGCATACAATAATGGAATCAGTATTACAGCTGATTCAGTAATTACAGAAAAAAACTCAGAAAATTTAATTTTAAGCAAAATTATTGATTTGCAGATTGTAAATGGCGGTCAGACTACTGCATCTCTTTTCCATCTCAGCAAGAAAGAAAAAGCCGAACTCAATGATATTTATATACAGGCAAAAATTTCAGTAATCAAAGAGAAAGATAAATACAGTGAAATTGTATCAAATATCACAAGATTCGCAAACACACAGAATAAAGTATCTGCTTCAGATTTTTCTTCCAATCATCCTTTTCATGTAAAAATTGAATTGCTTTCGAGAAAAACATGGGTGTCAAATCCTGATAATCCTAATATGCAGACAAGATGGTTTTATGAGCGTTCAAGAGGTCAGTATAATAATGAAAGAATGAAATACGGTACAACAAAGTCAGGAAAAAAAGCATTTGATGCAAGAAACCCTAAAAAGCAGTTGCTCAATAAAGAGCTTACTGCAAAATATTATAATACCTGTAACCCAAATCAAAGCAATGGTAAATGGATAACTTCACCAAATATTGTTGTCAGAGGAAGTCAAAAGAATTATCAGCACTTTATTGATAAAAATTTAACAGATAATACTACTCAAAATCTTTTTTATGATATTGTAGCAATGGCATTAATTTTCAAAACAGCTGAAACTGTTTATGGAGTAAAACCTAATTCTATCGGTGATTTAAGATATGTAACAGTTCCATATTCTGTTTCATATCTGATTTACTATATTATGACTTATAAAGCAAAAAAAATTGATTATTATAAAATATATTTGAATCAAAAAACTGATGAGAAGTTTAATTCGGGTATAAGAAAACTTATGATTAAGATTGAATCAGAAATAAAAAACAATGCTCCGGGTTCGTTATATGCAGAATATGCTAAAAAATTAAACTGCTGGACTGATTTGATTCAATCCAAACCAGAAGTCGATATTGATTACTTTATGGATTATTTAATTGATATTAATCAGGAAAATTCCAAAAGACCTCCTGATGAATATAAAGAAGAACCTGATTTTGATGAAGGACTTGAAATTATTAATTCAATTCCATTAAAAATCTGGGATAGAATATTAGATTGGGGAGCTGAAAATAACAATCTGCACTCTACTCAGATTGATTTGATAAATTCAATAAAATCCAAAATCAGACTAAAAAAGGAAATTCCCACAAAGAACAAAAAACGAGTTCAAATTATTCTTGATAATGTGATAAAAAATGCACCTGAATTACTTGAAGAGGTTGAAGAAGATAATTTAGAAGAAAATCATACCAATTATTCAGACAACTATGAAAATATTAATATAGACCATAGTTTTATAAGAAATTTATTGCAATATAACAGAAAGGTAAAGAAAATGACATATAACCAAATAGGACTTTTGGGGACTATAATAAGAAAAGAAGAATTATCAGAAAAAGATAAAAAAACTGTTTTTGGATTTTATAAAATGATGAAAAAATTTGGATATAAGTAAAAAGATGAGCAGAAGTTTATTATTAGGTAGTGGAATTTCAATTCCGGCTGGAATGCCGTGTACTTGGGATTATGTAAAGCAGGATATAAATAACGCAATGCAGGGAAGAGAGTTTGATAAATTAAGCAATACCGAAAAAGACAAGGTAATAGCACAGCTCCACCAGGCATGGACAGACCCAAATAATGAAGTAGTAAAACGCATGGCTCAATTCAAAGAAAAAAGCCCCGACATTCTGAAACCAATACTGGAGAGCTGAGGGGGATGGGAAATAATTGGAATGAATATGAAGGTGGTCAGATGAGCAGAGAGATTGAAGCATATACATATTTTGTTTGGATGATATTTTGCTGTTATTAAATAGTATTAATTTTTTCAAAATCATATTTTATAAATGAAGAAATTAATTAATGGAAAAGAGCATTATATATTTTTTATTATTTATAGAATTATTATCAAAATTAATGGATTAAATTTGGATATGGATAAGGATACTTTAATAGCCGGAAAGTCTTTTAAAAAAGAGAATTGGGTTGCTCTTAGAGAAAACCTAATAAAGAATATTGATCCAGGAATAAACTGGCTCAGAGCTTTCAGTTTATACGAAACAAGAATTAAAACTCGACTGTTTAATCCAATTAATAAAATACTGAAATCGAATAAAAATGAGGGTGAAGGTTTTTCTATTGCTATTCTTCAAAGTGTATTAATTGAGCATTTTTCAATGATTTGGTCTGGTTTCTTTTTTGAAGTAAGTGATTATTATTATAAGGAAGACAGGCAATTAAATAAAAATGCTGAGGAGCTTGGAATTAGTACCGAAGAATTAAAACATTATTCACCTCCCAATACATATTGGAATTTATCAAGCAGAAGTTTCGTTATTAAATTTCTTTGTGAAAACAAACCATTTTCTGAATATTTTACTGAAGGAATTGCAAAAAAATATTATAATAAGATAAGATCTTCATTAATTCATACTTCAAATACAAGTGTGGATTCTATAATTCGAGCGAAAAATAGAAAAATCTCAGGAAAGCCCATAGAAATTGATAATGATAATATCGTTATATTTTACAGGAACGATTTTCAAGAATTATTGGTAGAATATTTTAATAAATTAAAAACCATGATTATCAATAAAGGCAATAAAAATCTCAGAAACAACCTAATTACATATTTAGATCATGCAACTGATATAAAGAAAGTCTGGTATTTCGCATATGGAAGTAATTTATCAGAAGACAGATTGTTGAACAGAATAAGATATTATCATGATGTCAGAGAAACAACGTTAAATAATTATATTATGAAATTTAATAAGATTAGTACTGACAAAACAGGAAAGGCAAATATCGAATATTGTCAAAATTCTACAGTAAAGGGATTATGTTACCTTATTGATTTGAATCAATTAAGAACTTTGGATAAAATTGAAAAGGGATATTCTCAAAGAGATTTTGCTGTGAGAGATAATGATAATAATCTTATCATTGCAAAATCATATTATTCTATTAAGACTGATGATAATTTACAACCAAGCGATGATTATTTAGGGATTATTCAAAATGCTTACGAGAAGAATAATTGGGATTTTAATATATATTAAAAATTACTTTTAGAGGGAAAAATGTTTCAACCACAAGATTTATCGAATTTAATTATTGAAATAATTGAAAACTATGAAAATTATAGAGTGCTATATAATAATGGAAAACGTGAACCATTGAATGAACTTAGAGATAAAGCAGAAAAAATTTTTAAGAATTTGTTTCAATCTTTAGTTATTCGTTGGATTTCAGTAGATATTAACAAGGGTCAATATAATAATCCACCAACCATTGAAAACCTTAATATAGCCTTTTTGGAAAAACATCATAAAATTTCTAAAGGTATTTATTGCGGTATTGATTTCAATCAAAAAAGAAAATCTTTCAATGTTTATATAAGTACATCAATTAATAATCAACCGAATAGACAAGAATGGGAAAAGATTTTATTAGACGAATTTTACGAATTAAAGAAATATTTAAATTGGGAAATCCCATTTTCAGATTCAAACCATAATTGGAGATATTTTGCTAAGACATTTTATATAGATGAATTCAATGATGAGGTATTAGAAGATTTAGTAAATACAATAAAAACAAGTGCTTTGTACGTACATAAAATACTAAATGAAAACATCAATTTAGTAAAAGAGTATCTCAATAAGGATGATATTCCAAAATATAACATTCAAAATACTTTAAATAAAATCAATGCTATGAAAGATTTATGTACTAATACAAAAGAAAATACAATCATTCTATCTGATGAAGACTTAGATAGCTCATACGAACAAGAGGAATCAATTATTTTTGAATTAGAAGGTAGTCAAAAAGAAATTACAAGCAAAGTATATGAAAGAATCCCAAAATTGCGAAAAGCATGTATTGAGCATTTCAAAACTGAAAATGGAATAAAATGTGAGATTTGCGGATTTAATTTTAAAGAACATTATGAAGAAGCAGGTAATGACATAATTGAAGTTCACCACATAGTACCTTTAAATGAAATTAAGAAGCCAAGAACAATAAATCCTATTACTGATTTACTGCCGGTGTGCTCCAATTGTCATTAAGTCATCCATTCAAAAAAGCCTGCATATAAGGTAGAAGATATTAAAAATATGATAAAAACGTAAATTCTTTTACTAATTGCTGGAAGTACAAGAGCAAATTGTGGTGGAATTTGAGGCAGAGCAGAAAATTGAAAATTATGAATCAAAGATTAAATATTGTATATTAAAAAATGAGGTAGATATGTCAAAGAGTATCAAATATAATGAGTTAGGTTTGCATGGTTACGCTTCAGGAAGTTTAGGAAGTAAAATATGGGATATTGTTTCTTCTAAAGGATTTAATACATATAAAACTAATATTGAAAAATTTGAAGTAGAAATGAAACTAATTGCCGTAAATTATTTTATTAGTAAACTTCACGATAAGTTTTATGAATCGGATGATCCAGATTTTGATGATATTTATTATGAACAAACATTACAAACTTTAGAAGAAATATCTTTGTTTAAACTTATACAAGTAACAAATGATAATTTTAATTTTAAACTATATGATAATGAAGAAGAATTAAAAATAGATATCTTATTTAGCATAATAGCAGACAACAAGAAAAGTATTCTAAACTTAGTTGAAAATGTTGTAGAAGATTATGATGAATTTATTTATTTGAACTTTGTAGATACTTATCAATATGAAGATGATTTTGAATTAGAATTAAAAGACCATCTAACAACTAATGAAGATTTAGCTGAAGAAGAGTATGTTGATTTTTATGATGACGAAATACCACTTCATAGAAAAATAATGCTCAATGTAATTAGAGCAAGGCATTTTAGTGGTTATATTGAGGAAATTGGCGGTAGATTCTTCTCTAATCCTTTAATCGGCTATGGTAAAGAAGATGAATTTAATCAATTAATAAATAAATAAATTAAGGAAAGAAATTGTGATTTCTTATTCAATTAGTCCTGAACAAGTTTCACTCTTCCAGATGGATGGAGATGAGTTTTCAGAAAGATTAAATGTAGAAAAAGATTTGTTACTTTACTGGAACAAATTGGGATTGCTTTCTTACAATATTTTTGAGAGAGATAGCTATGATGAGCCTCAATTTGCAGAGGCTAACTTTGTTAAAACACTTATGGAAAGTGGTTTGGATTTGAAGTATATTATATTTATGCTCTCCAAACTGAAAACGCCATATTGCTACAAATTTAGTAGCATCTATTGGGATTTTCAGAGCAATACATGGAAGGTTAAAGATGATTTTGACCATTATGTTGCAAAAAACATTAATGAGATAATGGAGAATTATCTTGATGAATACATTGAAGAGAATAGAGATGAAATCTATGAGCAGTATTTTGAGGATTATGATGGTGAAGAGAAAGAATAAATCTGTAAAATTCTTTAAAAAGACTGGCAATTTGAATTAATAGCATTAGAAATATTCGGGCACATTACAGTGCAGGATTATACTATAAATTACGTTAAATAAAACTTAATAATAATAAACGTAACTAAATCGTTTATAAAAATTAGTAAGCTGATTACATTCAGTAAGCACAAATAAAGTATAAAATTTACAATTATTGGTGTATAGTAAAATGTATAGTAAAGCATTTGCATTATCGCCATAAACAACTGATATATAAGTATTTATGAAATTCTTAATCTACTTCTTTGAGATGTGGCACATCTGATTGAAAACATCGGATGTCTGAATTGTGTTTGAATATTTTTAACAATGTTTCGTTTATCAATATATTATGTATTATAAAATGGGTATCTGAGATGCTATCGGTAAAAGGTGTTTTTGACGGTGAAGTAGTCAGACCGATTGAAAAATTAAATTTTAGAAATAAACGAAATGTTATCATTACTTTCGTAGATGATTACAATGATGGAGAAATGAGTGAAATACGTGAAATGACACTTAATTCATCAGGGTTTGAATTTTGGCATGATGAAGAAGAGGATTTATACGGAGAATATCTTGATGAGAAATAAAACAGGCGATATTGTTTTGATTCCTTTCCCTTTTTCTGAATTAAGTAATATTAAAGTAAGACCTGCCGTAGTTATTTGTGAAACAAGTGATATTTATCGAGATATTGTGTTAAGTGCCATTTCTTCAAAAATTCGAAATTCCGTAAAATATTTTATTCTAAAACCCAATACTGAAAATAATTTAAAAGTGGAATCTACTGTTCTTGTGGATAGAATTTTCACTTTGAAGAAATCAAACATAATTCATAATTTGGTCAGATTATCTGATAAGGAACTAACGATATTTAAAGATTTATTCAAAAATCTTGTTGGTTAAAATTATTAATAAATGGTATTAACAATTAGTTCCTTTACGAAATCGACGGATAATACAGGAGAGGGATGTAACGGAATATCAAGATGTGCCACATCTTTGATAAGTGGCACATCTGATTGAAAACATCGGATGTCTGAATTGTATTTCAATATTTCAAAATAATAATTTA
>CAZIXJ010000153.1:0-6748 GCA_964542835.1 uncultured Hyphomicrobiales bacterium | reverse complement strand
ATCGGACAGACTGTGTAAAAAGTCGAATAATACAATCTTTGACAACCCTCACCCCAGCCCTCTCCCAGCGGGAGAGGGAGTTTTAAGGAATCAGATGTTTTCTCTTGAATGTTTGAATGCAACTTAGTATTATGAATGAAACTTGATATGAAGACAGTTGGTAAAAAAATCCTGAAGTTATTGACATTTTTCTTAATTTCAAAAAATTCTTAATGCTTTATTCCGTATTTTTATATTTGTTTGTTAATACAATTAGTAAAATTATTATGAAAATCAAATTATATAATTCGTTATCGAGAAAAATTGAAGAGTTTAAGCCTTTAGATGAGAATGAAGTAAAAATGTATTCCTGCGGACCTACTATATATGATCACGCTCATATCGGTAATATGCGTTCTTTCCTTTTTGGTGATTTGCTACAGAGAGTTATACGCACTGTGGGAGGGTATAATCTGAAATGGGTGATGAACCTTACTGATATTGATGATAAGACAATCAGGCACAGCAAACCCGGAAGCGAAAAATGGCATAAAGATATGGGCAGCCAGACTGATGACTCTGTTTATAATCTTAAAAAATATACCGATTATTACAAAGATATTTTCCTTCAGGATATAGGAAGTCTTGGCATTTCTCCCGGTGATTTTTTTTCAATGCCTCGTGCTACAGAATTTATCCCATCAATGCAAAATCTCGTAAAGAAAATATTTGAAAACGGGTATGCATATATTGCTGATGATTCGGTATATTTCGACGTAGCCAAATGGAGTAAAGATGATAAGTACGGGAAATTATTCAATATTGACCCTGATAATTTCAGAAAAGGTGAGAGAATAGATGCTGATGAATATGAAAGGGAAAACGTTAGCGACTTCGTAATCTGGAAAGGAAAAAAAGAAGGCGAACCGTTTTGGGAATTTGAACTGGACGGCAAAAGCCTTCCCGGTCGTCCCGGCTGGCATCTGGAATGCTCTTCTATGGAACACGACCTTCTCGGAGTACCTTTTGATATTCATACCGGTGGAGTGGACCTGAAATTCCCTCACCACGAAGATGAAATCGCTCAGAGCAAAGCAGGCTATGGAGTAGAGCCGACTAATTACTGGTGCCATAATGAATTTCTGGAAGTGGAAGGAAACAAAATGAGCAAATCACTCGGTAATTTCTTTACATTGAATGACATAAAAGAAAAGGGGCTTGACCCGACAGATGTGAGATTTGCCATGATGAGTTCACATTACGGTTCAAAATATAATTTTACATTCAAGGGGATAGATGATGCTCACAAGGCAAGGGAAAGAGTGCAGAGCTATATTTATGGTTTGTATGATGATAATAATGGGGATAAAGAGATTAACACAGATGAAATAAGGGATAATATATGGAGAGAGTTTGCAAATGATTTGCATACTCCAAAGGCTCTCGCTGAACTTTTCAAATTTATAAATAATAATAAAACTGATGAATTAAGCAAAAAGTCCAAAGAACAGTTGAAAGGTTTTTTTAAAGAATTAAATGATATATTTGCCGTATGGAAGCTGGAAGCCAAGCCCGAAGAGAAGCAGGAAGTACCTCAGGATATAATGAATATGGCAAATGCCAGATATACGGCTAAAAAAGAAAAAAACTGGGCTGAAGCTGACAGATTAAGAAATGAGATTCAATCAAAAGGTTTTGTGATAATTGATAAAAAGGATGGATTTGAACTGCAGAAGAAATAAATAATCTTTCAAAACAGGTCAGAAATCAAACGGGTGATTTTTTATATGTGTGTAATTGGATTTCTATGTAGATTCATACTGCCATTCTATACTTTAAAAAAAATGCGAAAAAAATAATAATATTATGCTTCAATATCGTTTTATTTGTTTTAATTGGAACTAATTTTCAGGAGTTTTAATGGATAATAAATACGCTATTGATGAAAAAATCAGAATCCTCAAAGAGCTTAAGGAAAAAGCACAGCAGGGCGGTGGGCAGAAACGTGTAGAATCTCAGCACAAAAAAGGAAAATTAACTGCAAGAGAAAGAGTGGAACTTCTTACTGATGAAGGTACATTCAGAGAGATGGATGCTCTTGCTCATCACCATTCCACTCAGTTGGGACTTGATAAAAACGTCCCGCTCGGCGATGGAGTGGTAACAGGATACGGTGAGATTGACGGCGAGAAAGTATATATTTTCTCTCAGGATTTTACAGTACTTGGTGGCAGCCTGGCAGAAATGCACGGCAAGAAAATCTGTAAGATAATGGATATGGCTATGAAAACCGGCTCACCCGTAATCGGGCTTAATGATTCAGGCGGTGCGAGAGTACAGGAAGGAGTAATTTCACTTGGAGCATATGCTGATATTTTCCTGAGAAACACACTTGCTTCGGGTGTAGTTCCTCAGATTTCACTTGTTATGGGTCCTTGCGCAGGAGGTGCTGTATATTCACCTGCAATTACAGATTTTGTAATTATGGTAAAGCAGTCTTCTTATATGTTCGTAACGGGACCTAAAGTAGTAAAAACTGTAACTCACGAAGATTATACATCGGAAGATTTGGGTGGAGCAATGACCCATGCATCCAAGAGCGGAGTGGCACATTTTGTAGCTGATAATGATATGCACGCCATCGAAATAGTAAAGGAACTGCTTACATATATTCCGCAGAATAATGCAGAAGAACCGCCATACATACCAAATGACGACCCGATAGACAGAAGAGATGTGCCTCTTAATTATATTGTACCTCCAAACCCTAATCAACCATATGATATGAAAGATATTATTAAAACTTTATCTGACAAAGAGCAGTTTCTGGAAGTGCACAAAGACTATGCTGAAAATATTATTGTAGGATTTATGCGTTTGGGTGGAAGGTCGGTAGGAGTAGTTGCCAATCAACCTTCAGCACTTGCAGGAGTTCTTGATATTGATGCTTCTAAAAAAGCTGCCAGATTTGTAAGATTTTGTGATGCATTTAATATTCCTTTGCTTACACTTGTAGATGTACCAGGATTTTTACCGGGAGCCGATCAGGAATGGAACGGCATTATTACCAACGGTGCTAAACTCCTTTTTGCATTTGCCGAAGCTACAGTTCCAAAAATTACGGTGATTACAAGAAAAGCATATGGCGGAGCATATGACGTAATGAACAGTAAACATATCAGGGCAGATTTGAATTTTGCATGGCCCACTGCAGAGCTTGCCGTAATGGGACCAAAAGGCGCTGTGGAGATAATATTTAAAAAAGAAATAGATAAAGCAGATGACCCACAGAAAAAGCAGGATGATTTGATAAAAGAATATGAAGAAAGATTTGCCAATCCTTACATTGCTGCTTCTTACGGATATATTGATGACGTAATTGAGCCTCAATATACGAGGCAGAGATTAATTGAAGCATATAGTTTGCTTGAAAATAAGGTGGATAAAAATCCTGCTAAGAAACATACAAATATACCTTTGTAAAACGCTGAATTATTTACCCAAACTCTGATTGTGATGAATTAAGATTACGAAACCGGAGTTACGTAATCAGAATAAAATTACAAATGAAATAAAACGATGAAGGTGATTGATGCCAAAATGACAACAATATAATCATTATTATTAGTGGTATTTTAGGCATCCCCGCCTGAAATAAACAGACGGGGACGACTGTTTTACCAAATAAATGATAGTATTCTTGATGTATGTTCGGTATGAATCTCATATTTTAACAAAAGATTAACAGTATTTATTATGGATTTTTTTTGAAAATTTGATAATTTGCAATTTACTAAAATGCAAAATGAATAAATTTATTTTTTATGTTTAATAAACAAAGGTTTACGATGAAATTATTTTCTAAACTTTCCATCGTTATGGTTGCATTTTTAATGGGCTTTGGCTCATTAAAAGCAGATGCAACAGTATATTCATCAGTTGATTTCAATGATGAAACTTTCGGCGACTGGACTACTCAGAATGTAGCATCAGATGCCGTATGGTCTATTGATACTTACAGTGGTGAAACATATGCTTATATTAATGGTTACGGAGCTGATGAAGCATCAGAAGACTGGCTTATTTCTCCTGAACTTGACTTGTCTTCTGCTGATGCACCTGCTTTGAGTTTTAGCTCAAAAGTAAGATTCTCAGGCGGTGAATTTGCTGTTTACATATCAACCGACTATTCAGGTGATGTAACTACTGCTACATGGACTGAATTAAGTCCGTTTCTGGCAACAGGCGGTTCATGGACTTCTTCAGGTTCAGTATCACTTGATTCTTACAAAGAGTCAGGTGTTTACATTGCGTTTAAATATACTACTGATGGTACAGGACCGGGTGATGCTGCTGAATGGCAGGTAGATAACATCGAAATTAAAGAAGTAACGGAACTTCTGATACAGGAAACCGAATTGTTCTATGACGGATTTGACGGCGCTGACCTATCTCCTTGGCAGGTAATCAGC
This sequence comes from uncultured Hyphomicrobiales bacterium, assembly GCA_964542835.1. Lineage (GTDB taxonomy): Bacteria > Bacteroidota > Ignavibacteria > Kapaibacteriales > UBA2268 > CAZIXJ01. The sequence continues at coordinate 2,297 of CAZIXJ010000153.1, read as the reverse complement.
GTATCAGGTGCAAACGATTGGTACAAAAACACTTATCAGGGCAATGGCACTGCAAGAATGAACGGTTACAACGATTCTGAAGGTGCAAGTGATGACTGGCTTATTTCTCCTGAAATAGACCTTTACGGATTTATGGACCCTTATTTCAAATTTGAAAATGCTATGAACTTCGGTGGTCCTGATTTGCAGGTATTCGTATCTGATGATTTTGACGGCGGAGATGACCCTTATTCTGCTACTTGGACTGAATTTACTTTTACTCTTTCAGAAGGCGGGTATGATATGGTTGGTTCAGGTGATCTTGATTTGTCTGATTTCCTTGCCGAAACTATTCATATAGCTTTCAAATATACTGCAGAACCTAATAATGCAGCTCTCTGGGAAGTGGATAATTTTGGTGTTTACGGCACTCCGGTTCCTCTTATTATCTCACAATACGTAGAAACAAGCAGCGGAACAATGCCAAAAGGTATTGAAATCTGGAATATATCAGGATATGATTTTAACTTTTCAGACTTTAATCTTAATATTCATAAGCAGACCAACGGTGGAGATTTTGAAAGTAATTTCACCGTAAATACCGGAATACTTCCTGCAGGCGAAGTAATGGTAATCGGAACTCCTGACATGGAAGATTATCTTAATGATAATGACAGAGATGTGCTGTTTTTCGAACATGAATTTTATTTTAACGGCGATGATGCCCTTGCACTTTCAATTGACGGGCTTATAATTGATATTTTCGGTGAGCCGGGAGTTGATCCGGGTTCAGCGTGGGAAGGTAACGGAGTTTCTACAAGAAATCAAAACATTCAGTTGATTTATGAAGAGCCTTTTACAGGTGCTTTTGAAGGGTGGTCTGACCCAAGCATTAGATTTGAATACGTAGCTGACGGACTTGATTTGAAAGGATTCGGACTTCCTCCTACTAAATATCCTCCTAAAACTCCATGCGACAGAGATGATTTATTCATATCAGAATATTCTGAAGGTGGCGGGAACAATAAATATATCGAAATTTACAATGGTGTTGGTTATGAAATAAGCCTTTCCGATTATCAAATCTGGATGATTTATAATGAAGGCGGATGGGCTGAGAATACTTTAAGCCTCTCAGGAACTCTTGCAAATGATGATGTATTTGTAATAGCTAACGGTAATGCTGACCAGGAAATCCTTGATGAAGCTGATTTAATCTGGAACAGTGCAACATGGAACGGAAACGATGCAGTTGGGCTGGCAAAGAAAATTGAAGGCTCATTTGAATTAATTGATGCTATCGGCGGACAATATAATTCTCAAATAGATTATCCGGGCATTGATGAATATGACCTTGACGGCTGGTTCGTAGCAGGTATTTTTGAAGCAACAAGTAATTTTACAATAGTAAGAAAAGAAGGTACTTACTCAGGAAATACAGACTGGTATTCATCAGCCGGAGCTACTTTGGAAGATTCAGAATGGATAGTGTTAGGTTACGAAGATTGGTCAAACTTAGGCTTCCACGCTACAGACTGTAATGATATGGGTGAAACTGCTGAAAAAGAAATGCTTGTAAATGAAAGTTTTGAAGGCGGAAGTTTGGGAGACTGGACACCGTATTCAGTTTCATCTAATATTGACTGGGAGCTTGGTTCATTCGGCGGAAGAAGCTATGCTTATATGAATGGTTACGGTGCTGATGAAGCATCTGATGACTGGTTGATTTCTCCACCACTTGACCTTGAAAACTATAATAATATCACTTTGAATTTTGAAAATGCAAGAAACTTTGGCGGACCTTCTATTCAGCTATGGATTTCTACTGATTATACCGGAGAAGGCGACCCTAATGAAGCAGAATGGACTGAATTAACCGGATTCGCTGAATCTCTCGGCGGATGGACTTGGGTTAATTCAGGCGATTTGAATATTTCAGACTTCAAATCTTCTGCTACTTTTATTGCATTCAGATATGTATCTGACAGCCCTGACGGCGGAGATGCTGCAGGCTGGGAAATAGATGATATTATGATAGAAGCAGAAGTCCCTAATCAGTATCCTGACCCGTATCCTCTTGCTATGGGCGATTATCACTTTACAGAGTGGGCAAGCAATAATGCTCCGGGTACTTATCCCGATAATATGATGTTCTTCCTTACTCACGATGAAACCCCTTCTATGAACTCAAATTTCAGCAATGAATATAAAATGGCGTATTACTATAATGGTGGTACAACAGTTGAAGGTCTCGGCAATGACGGCTTTTCATTCAGAAACGGTACAAGAGGCGGACGCTCTACTGATATGAGCAATTA
>CAZIXJ010000152.1:4242-6749 GCA_964542835.1 uncultured Hyphomicrobiales bacterium | reverse complement strand
CGAAGTATGCGGACACCTCCTCTGTTTACATCCCGATTAATCGGGGCAAGGAGGATAAGAAAATTCATTGTTCCTTCAATATGCAAAGCAGACTTTTTAAGGATGTTCTAAATAACAAATGATTATAGACGTAACAGCAGTCAGTTAAGAATATCTTTACCAATGAAATGAATGGCAGTGCTATTTATGGCTTACTTCCATTGAATAAAAACAAATCTCTGAAATTTTCGTTTATTAATATATAATTTAATATTTTAACATAATTTAATATTTAAATGCACGAAATACAAAACGAAAATTCAGAAAAAGCGATATTAATATCAGTAATAAAAAAAGGTTCGGACAGAGAACTTGCTTCTGAGCATCTCGATGAACTGGAACTTCTCTGCGAAACTGCAGGAGCTGAGGTAATTGAAAAATACCGGCAGGAACTCGATAAACCGAAAATAGCCACTATGATAGGCAAGGGAAAAGTAGAAGAGCTTGCACTTTCGGTAAAGGCAAATGAAGTTTCTATGGTAGTTTTTGATGACGATTTATCTCCGGTGCAGGTAAGGAATCTCGAAAAAGACCTTGAAGTAAAAGTAATGGACAGAAGTGGAGTAATACTTGATATTTTTGCCAAAAGAGCGAGAACTCTCGAGGCAAAAACACAGGTAGAGCTTGCTCAAAACCAATATCTGCTACCAAGGCTTACAAGGATGTGGACTCACTTATCCAAGCAGTATGGCGGTATAGGTACAAAAGGTCCGGGTGAAACTCAGATAGAAACAGACAGAAGAATGATAAGAAATAAAATCACTCATCTGAAAAAGAAACTTTCTGAGATTGAAAGAAATCAGGCTGAGCAAAGAAAGAAGAGAAGTTCTTTTGCAAGATTTGCACTTGTCGGCTACACAAATGCCGGTAAATCCACACTTATGAAGCTGATTTCCAACTCTGATGTTTATATCGAAGATAAATTATTCGCTACTCTCGATACTACGGTCAGGGATTTTGAACTGCCAAACGGCATCAAGGCAATTCTTTCAGATACAGTGGGATTTATCAGAAAACTCCCTCCAAAACTTGTAGCATCATTCAGAAGTACACTGGCAGAAGCTGCAGAAGCAGATGTACTGCTTCACGTAGTGGATATTTCCAATGAATATTTTAAAGACCATATTCAGGTAGTAAACGAAACACTTGAATATCTCAACATTTCTGATAAACCGATGATACTCGTATTCAATAAAACCGATTTGCTCGAAGATTACTTCGGGCTGAATGCAGTAAAAGAAGAGTTTGAGCAGGGCGTATTTCTTTCTGCCAAAGAAGAAAAAGGTATAGAGGCACTTCTTACCAAAATGCAGAAATTATATGACGAAGAAAGCTCGGAAATACAAATGACAATACCATATACAAAAATGCATCTTATTGATGACGTTTACAAATATTCCGAAATAATTGAACGAAAAGACCTCGATGAAGGAGTATTTCTGAAGCTGAGAATTAACAGCGATAAAATTGATTATTTCAGAAATACATATTCGGAATATTTATAGTTTCTTAATTTGTAATCATATTAAATCATTCTGCGGATAAAATCTTAATTTGTCTTCACGTGCAAATTCAATTTTAACTAAGCAAATTGATTAATTACCCCTTTTCAAAATCCTCTTTCAGCATAATTCTGTTAGATGTGATTAATTATGAGGGTAATTCAACAAGTAAATATTTTTGCTCATTAATGAGAATTTGTTTCAATTAATCCTGATATATTTTTTTGTTCATTTCCTCAAATTCATATTTGGTAACAAGAGGCTGTCTTATTTTCTCTAAGTCGGCATTATCAAATACTCCTTTCGATGAAAATTGTTGCCCAAGCCTGAAAACAGCTTCCTTAAGATTTTCAATTCTTTCCCTGTCAGTTTCAAAATAATCCATAGCTGGTGAATGAGGTCTTCCGATATTTCCAATATATTTTTTTGAAACAAGAGGAGAAAACTCTTCAAAATGTTCATCAAGTTTTGCGAAAAATTCATTTTCATAATGAGCGGTAGTAGATATCAAAGCAAGATTTCCGGTATATTTTACGTCCATCTGCTCGCTGTCAGAAAGCACAAGCGGACTCAGCCTGTCGAGAAAATGAATTAATTTTCCGGGTATTTTACCGGTAAAAGGAGTAGCAATTATCCAGTTAGGGCTATCCTTAAGTTTGGGATACAACACCTGCATATCGTCATCGCATTCGCATCTTCCATGTTCATCGAAAGTGAGGTCTTCCGTACATGCTCTGCATGCTTTGATATCAAACATATTGAGATTAATTACTTCACATTCATCACCTTGAGACTCCATCCCTTTGATAAACTGCTTTAAAATTACATCCAACCCGGTCAGAAAACTTTCGCTGTTTTTAATTATCAGACTTTTCATAATATTAATATTCTTAGTTTAAAAATTCTTAACATAATACGAAATCAATCTTCTATTATTATTAAGATTAATAATTTCATGCTATTTAT
>CAZIXJ010000152.1:0-4232 GCA_964542835.1 uncultured Hyphomicrobiales bacterium | reverse complement strand
AATTCAAATTTTTAAAGAATTTGAAAAAAAATAATACAAAAAAAGCCTCATAATCTTACTTTGCTGTCAAGTTACATTTTATTTGAATTAGTTAGAGTGCAGTGTCATTATTGAGAGCATCTGATATTTATCAGTTTCAAGGAAAATATTTATTAATTCTAAAAAATATTTTTAAAAATAAAAATTTTTGATTATTTTTCGATATATGACAAAAATGAATTTAAAAATATTATTTTTTATGGCTTTTGCCTTTTGTCTGAATGCTCAGAACAAAAAGGAAGAAAGCAATACTGCTCAATCCGGCAGAATCCCTGTAAACTTTTACATACAGGGTGGCGGTATATTATCTACCGGCGGAATAGAATTTTTTGATGCATATGTAGAGCACCTTGGCGGTAAAAAACGTCAGTTTCACAAATCTCCATCTTTATATGTCGGTACAAGATTGTTATTGTCCGATAATTACCGACTGAATATTTCCGCCGGCTATTTTTATTCAAATCTTGAAGAAAGCTATTTTCAGGAATATACAAACAGAGTGGAGTCCGGGAACCGCCGAATAATCCAGTCCATTGACCTTCAGAATATACCCTTAGTAGCATCTTTTGAATATATACCTTTTAATCTGCCGTATAAGACATTCATTGGAATTGGAGCCGGAATAGACTTCAGTACTCTGAGCTGGGAAGAAAATATTAAGCCCGGAAGTGTATTTGACAAACGAATTGGAGGAGACTGGAGCCGCAATGATATGATAAGCCCTTTACTAAGGCTAAGCACCGGCATCAATCTTATGTTCGACAGGCATCATCCTGATTACATACTGCAAAATTTTTTAATAGAAGTAAGGTATAATTTGCTTTACAGAAGAAAAGACTTTTTCAGTGGTATAAACAAGCAATTTTTGGATAGCAGGGATATTCTTAATGAGTCATTTTATTTAATGCCGGCTTATCTTGAGATTGTTATCGGGGCATCTTTAAATTTTGAAGATAATTAATTTAATTTTAAAACAAATTTTATTTTTATGCGTGATTTTTAACATAAGTCAATTTCATATTGACTACTTTTTATAACTATTTTTAGAGAGGTGGCTATGAATACAAACGTAACATTCAGACACACGAAAGGCAATCATCCCGAACTAAACGAAATCGCAGTAGAAACTGCAGAAAACTTCTCAAAGTATAACGACACAATTATTTCCACAGACGTAGAATTTATTAATGAGGCAAATAAAATTGTTCAGTTCAAAGTGAATGTAAAAGACAATACTATTGTTGCTAAGCATGAATCCGATGATTTTCTGAAAAGCCTGAACGGTGCTTCGGAAAAGGTTGTCAGACAGCTCAAAAAATGGAAAACAAAACACACTAACGGCAGAAGTTAAGTACAAATAATAAATGATTAAATATATCATTTTCGGGGCTTTGGAGAAAGCCCCGAAATTTAATAAGTTTAATTACAATAATATTTCACACTGATAATTACAGGTACAGATAAAAATGGATCAGTTTAAAAACCAAAAAATCATACAGCAGGAACAAATACCGGTAGAATTTTTACTCAAATCACCCATCAAATTAAAATCACTTACCTCCGACAAAGGTCTTAAAAAGCTCATAAAAGATAATAATTTATATCGCCCTCAGCTTGCACTTGCAGGCTATGTAGGATTGTTTAATTATCACAGAGTGCAGATATTCGGCAATACTGAAATTTTTTATTTAAAAAGCCTTTCGCCGGACAGCAGAAAAAAGGCACTCAGTACTTTGCTTAAATTTCCTATTCCCTGTATCATACTTACCAATAATCACGAACTCGAGCCTGAACTTTTGCAAATGGCTGAAGATGCCTGTGTACATATATTTACTACACCATTTGATACAACAAAAGCATTCTCTTATCTGTCCGAATTTCTCAATGACCAGTTTGCATCACAGATAGTAGTTCACGGTTCATTTGTAGATGTATATGGTGTAGGCATTCTTTTTACGGGAAGCAGCGGTATCGGAAAAAGCGAAATTGCGCTGGACCTCGTTGAGCGCGGGCATCGTCTTGTGGCTGACGACGTTGTAATGCTTACAAAAAAGCGGCAAACCGTACTTATGGGTACCGGTACAAATATGGTGCAGCATTTTATGGAAATTAGAGGGCTTGGCATAATAGATATCAGGCAGATGTTTGGAATAAGGTCTATCAGATTTCAGAAGAGGCTCGAAATAATTGTAGAGCTGGAAGAATGGATGAAAGGTGGCAAGACCGAATACACCAGAACAGGACTGGAGGAAGAGCCAATTGAAATAATGGGCGTGGAAGTATCAGCAGTAAAACTACCGATTTTCCCGGGAAAGAATATTACCGTAATAGCAGAAGTGATTGCTATTAATTACCTGCTGAAAACTTATGGTTATGATGCATCTAAAATATTTTCTAAAAAACTATCTGAACATATTCAAAAAAAATCATCCAAGCAGGATATTTTTAATGATATGAGGATAATCTCCTATCTTCAGGGAGATGATGAGTAATCAAAACTTTACCGATACGCCTCCCAAAATCATTCGGCTATGCGATGGCAGGTAATAGTCATGATAAAATTCCGAATTACTCAGGTTATTGATTCTGAAATAAATTTCGATATTTTTAAATACATAATAGCCGGCTCTGAAATTGAGTATATGGTAATTATCGGATTCTACAAACTGCAAATTTTCAGGGTTGAGCATAAGGTTTCCTGCTCTGTATTTTCCACTTATTTTCCAGTTCAATCCAAAATTATATGCTTTTCCAATCTCAAGAAATACACTATGCCCGGAAATAAGACTATAAAAAGGAATGTTTTTGGCATCCAAATCATTAATGCTATAAATAGCAGAAATTTCACCAATTCCGGCATTATATTCAGCACTGATATAAAAGCCAATATTGTTTAATTCGCTGAAAGTTGCTGTTTCAAACAGATTGGAATAATCCTCAGGGTTCTCATAATAATTATAATATATTTTTGATGAAAAAGAAAAATCTGATGATTTGTAATTATACAAAGCACCTGCACATATATTGTAAGATACTTCAGATGATTTCTCATCAGGAATAATTAAAGGAATCTGACGACTGATAGCAATCAATGAAAAATCACCGGATTGTTTTGTATCATAAGTTGCTCTGACGTTATATTCAGGCAAAACATCTACAAAATATAAATCATTGATATGGGAGAGGTTTAAGCTTGATACTTTCAAACCAAATTTTACGGAAAAACCATTTAAAATATTATATTTTCCGTTAAAACCACTCGTAATCCTTTCGGTTTCAATCCTACCCAAAAATAATTCAGGATATAAAAAATTACTAAGCCCGCTTTCGCTATAATTCATAAAAGCATTTATTATCAATTCTTCTGAAAGATTGTAATCCATAGCTAACGTAAAATTTAGATTATGATAATCAGGATAATATGAAACATCGCTATTAGAAAAGTTGGATTTCTCACTGAATGTGATATAATTCAATTTTCCGGCAATTGAATAGTCGCAGTATTCAGAGCCAAAAGCCACTGAATAGTTGCCGTAAATTCTGTCATTCCTTGAGTGAAAAGCATCAACATCATATAAAGAGGGAAATTTCATATTTCCAAAATAATTGCTCGCAGAAAAGTTAAGGTAACGGGTTTTATCAAAAATACCAAAGTAATTATTGAATGTAAATTTATTGTAGAATACATCATTTGGATTAAATGCATCATCCTGATTTGAATTGTAATTTTCGAGAGTATTGAAATTAATATCCGACCTGAAAGCATAATAACGGGATTTGAATGAAAATTCGCCGGAAATATCTGCATAATTTTCCGTTCCTTCCACATTCAGATTAATATTTATTTCTTTTGGAATAGTGCGGTTGATATTCCATTTATCAGGCAAGTATTCAAAAGATTTAATATTATTTAGAAGTGAATAACTGTCCGTAAACAAAAGCAAATCGGACTGAGAGCAATGGAAATTTGATTTAATAATATCTGCAGAATTGAGCAAATATGTATTAAAACTGTTTTTACCAATATCATTTATAAGAATATTCTCCGAATTACTAATTGCCGGATAATATGACAAATGTAATACTATAAAAAAAATGTAAATAATTTTCATAAATTTCTAATATTATTATTTAAAAAAAAGCAAGATAATAATTTGCATTCACTTAACAAAGCAGGAAATATAAAATTAATG
>CAZIXJ010000151.1:0-6758 GCA_964542835.1 uncultured Hyphomicrobiales bacterium | reverse complement strand
TCTCGTGGAGTATTGGCTCGGCATTGCAGCCGTATAGTGCCGAAAGGAATACTGCAAACTCATCAAACAACTTCAAGTGGGTTCTGCAATATTTAACAGGAGCTTCGGAGCGGTTCGGTACTATAAAGAAATTTTGCTAAAATAGCCGTTTTTTCCTGAAATTATGTTGTATGGGTTTTGGGGATGTGAAATTAAAATTGTTTTTTGAAATTTAAGGAGATTTATAATGAATCTTATAAAATTAACTTTAGCGACATTAATATTTGTAATGTCATTCGCAATGCAGAGTAATGAGGTGAAAGCACAGACAATAGATTGCCCAACAGGCTGGCAATATCATGAATTTACAGCAACAGATGCTAATGGGTGTACATACACATTAAAATTTTGTTACCAATGTAATGGGTTTGGAGCTGCACCCGGTGGTACAATTAAGTATTATATCCCAACACCTGTTAATCCATCTGACCCAAATTGTGCTGGTGACCCTGATATGGGATGGGTATTGGATGAAATTGTAGATAAATATTTTGATTTATGTACAATTCCGCCTTGCGGCGAAGAAACTTTACAAATAACTGCAGATATTCCAAGGTGTGCGCAAAAAATTCATTTACCAAGTGGTACCAGCTTTATGCAAACATGTATTGAGTCCACCTATTTATGTGTTACAACATTTGAAGTCTGTTATGATGCTTCTATAGATGAATATGTTGTTGATCCTCTGTCAATTATGCATACTACAACCGGAATATTAGATTGTGATATAACACCACCTGATTTTGAAGAATATCCTGATGATGTATACTGGGAATCACCATGTTGGTTGTATTGGGATTGTCCGCCGAATTTTGATGATTAATTTATAATTTAATATATTCCCGAACAATTTTTATTGTTCGGGAATAAATAAAAAAAGTCAATACAGTTTTATAAAATAATACAGGAGACCAGCAAAATGAAAAAGTTTACTTTACTATTGATAATAATGGCGTCCGTAATGTTTGCGGAAATGCCCGAAATTGCACCGCAGCGAATGGTAACCGACTATATCGGTATTGCTTATAATGATGATATTATATTATGTTACGGTAATTTTGGAATCATAACATATACGACTGATTTAGGTAAAACATGGGGTAGAATAAATATTGGAGATAAGCATAATATTAGAAAAATATTAAATAATGATGATTATTTTGTTGCACATTCCGGTTATTCTTATTTTATTTCTGAAAATGGAATAGAATGGGATGAATATACTTATACCGAAACCAATGTGCCTGAAGAGATTGCAGTTGGAAATAAGAATATTTTTATTAAAAATAATAATAAGATTTACAAAAGTGATTTTGAAATGAATTTTCAAGAGTTTTTATCTTTAGATAATAACACCTATGATAATTTAATTTTCAAAGATGATGAACTTTTCTTTTTAAAAAATGAAAAAAGTATTATTAAAATTGATATACAATCAAAAGAAATTAATACAATAACAGTAGATTTTAATGAAGAATATGAACTATATTCAATGATAGATACAATGTATCTTTTTGATAGCAGGATTTATTGTAGATTTAATAATGAATCAGGAAAAAGAGATATATACGAATATGAAAATACTAATGATTCATTTGAGATGATTCATGAAAAACCACCAATCAATGAACCATTTATTGTTGATAATCGCACTTTATTTAAAGTCAAAAATTTTATTAAAAATAAACACAATGAAATTCAATATTTTTCTCCCTTTTTCCCTGTAATAGAAAAAGGTAAAAATTTAGATGATTATGAAGTAGTTAGCGATACATCAGATTATATATATAAGAATTCAAGATTATTTGCAAATTCTTTTTTGCCATTATTTTCATATAATGATTTGAAAAAAATAAATGACTCCACATTTATCACAGTAGGAGATAACTCACTTATAGCAATATCAAAAGACAAAGGTAAAACACTCAAACCGCAATCATATATCCAAAGCTATTCACGAACTGCATTATCACCATTTTTCACTGATAGAAACAATATTTTTTCTTATGCATTAGCTGAACCAAATATATATAAATCCACAAATGGCGGAGTTACATTTCTGCCTCAGTATTATAATCATGATATGGCTGTAATAGCATCGGGAGGTCGCAGTGAAGGTGGAGGCATGGTATATCATAATAATAATGGATTGATTTTCTATTATTATAATTATTATAAAACAAATGATTTTGGAGATACATATACAAATCATGAATATCCAAGCTCAAAGTTGTCCCGGTATACTTTTAACAGTTATGTAATTAATAATAATGAATATGTAGTCAATTTTTCTAGCATCTTCACGGGGAATTATACGATGATATTTGATGAGTCTCTTAATGTAACAGATACGATAAGAAATGATTCAATATCAGTATTAAATATATTCAATAAAGAAAATGGCAACTTATTAGCATTGTCATTTCACAGAAGAGGTTATGAAGAAACAGAAGATAGTTACAAATATAATGATATAGGATATAAAATGGTGGAGTCCGATGATAATGGAAGAACATGGAATGAATTACAGATAGATGTACCTTTTCAGGAAAGAAAAACTGAAAAAGGAATATCAAATATTTATATGAGTCAGTATCGCTACGGAGACTATATTTTAATACCGAAATTTCTTGATTCTTCACACACAGTTTATACATTTGATATGAATACTGAAAAGTTTGATTCTTTGCAATTACCGAATTTGTTGAACAAAACATCTGAAATCAGGAATATGTTTATTTTCCAAAATAAATTACATTATATCAGCAATAATTATCAGCTTATGTGGGCGGAAAATTTTGGCGATAAACAAATTATTTGGGATTCTCTTGATTTAACTCAATATTTTCATAAGTGGGATTCGTTTGATACATTCGAAGTAGCATTTAATAAAGATTGCATATTAGGAGCTTGGGCTGATTCAACACAAATTTACTTAATAAAAGGGATATCAAAGAAAGCAGAAGGAGGAATTACTTTTTATATAAATCCTGTCAAATTATTCAAAGAGGAATTACCCACTTCCGTAGTCGAACTCCCACAAACCGAAACCCAAAACTACCTCTACACTTATCCTCCTTATCCTCAACCGGCAAGCACGGAGGTGCGTTCGCTTGTGTATTGGGATACATCTCTTGAGATGAACACCGAAAGGGTAAAGATTTACAACACAAACGGTGTAGAAGTTGGCATTGAGCAGGACATATCATTCGAGAGAATCAACGCATACAGCGGCAACTTAATCTGGAATTGCACCAACGTCCCCGACGGAGTTTATCTAATCCAAATCAGCCACGGCGATAAGAAACGGACAATTAAAGTGATGGTTAGGAAGTAGAGATTTAAAGTCAACCTTCCGAATGTTTGGAACCTTCGGAAGGTTCAGAGATTGAGATATATGATGTTCTTGGGAATGTGATAATAAATTCTTCCACTCCGTCATTGCGGACACTGAGCGGAGCCGAAGTGCCGAAGCCGGTAATATAGGGTCTTCGGGTTACTTCGACTTCGCTCAGCAACCCTTACGGATTGACATTTCTCATCTTCCTCGTGGCGTGTATTTTGTGAGGGTTGGTGATAGAGTGGAGAAATTTGTGAAGTATTGATTATCTGAAATACAAAAAAAGCCCAGTACTATGATGTATCGGGCTTTCAATATATAAATATATTATGGTATTTAGTCCATTCTGTCGAATCTTCCCTGGAAGAATCTCAAGTATGGAGGTTCATAATTAAATTTCAAACCTTTTGCATCGTGGCGATTTTCATATAATTTGATAATATGATACGCAGCAAGGTCAAAATGAGACTGAGTGTAAACTCTTCTTGGAATTGTAAGCCTTACAAGTTCAAGATTTGGTTTGTTATTCTCTCCTGTTTCTTTATTTCTTCCTGCAGAAACAATACCACGTTCCATAGCTCTTACGCCTGATGCAATATACAAATCAGCAGCAAGTGCCTGTGCAGGGAACTGCTCCTGAGGTATATGGTCATAAATTTTCTTAGCATCCAAGAATACAGCATGTCCACCAATAGGCTCTACAATAGGAATACCTGCATCAAGAAGAAGATTACCGAAATATTCTACCTGCTTGATACGAGAAGCCATATAGTCGTCATCAATAGCTTCTTCCATACCGATAGCCATAGCTTCCATATCACGGCCTGCAAGACCGCCGTATGTATGCAATCCTTCGTAAACTACAACCATATTTCTCAATTCATCAAATAAGTCATCATCGTTACAAGCGACAAATCCACCAATATTTACAATAAGGTCTTTTTTAGCACTCATTGTAGCAGCATCAGAATATGAACAGAATTCTTTGTGAATTTCTGCTATCGTCTTATCTTTGTAGCCTTCTTCTCTTTGCTGAATGAAATATGCATTTTCCATATTTCTTGTAGCATCAAGCACTACTTTAATACCGTTGTCTTTTGCAATTTTGGACAAAGCTTTCATATTTTCCATAGATACCGGCTGACCGCCTGCCATATTTACGGGAGCACCTACCGTAATATAAGAAATCTTTTCAGCACCTTTTTCATTGATAAGATTTTGGAATTTATCAAGATCAATGTTGCCTTTGAAAGGATGTTGAGACTGCGGATTATGACCTTCATCAATAATTACATCAACAAAAGTACCGCCTGCTAATTCCTGGTGCAATCTTGTAGTAGTGAAGTACATATTACCCGGAACGTAATCACCATCTTTGATAAGAGCTTTAGAAAGCATATGCTCAGCACCGCGTCCCTGATGTGTCGGTACTAAATGCTTATAGCCATAGATATCCTGAACTGCTTTTTCGAGACGATAGAAATTCTTACTTCCGGCGTAAGCTTCATCGCCAACCATCATGCCTGCCCACTGGGCGTCGCTCATGGCGTTAGTACCACTGTCCGTTAAAAGATCGATATACACATCTTCAGAGCGTAGCAGGAAAGTATTATATCCGGCTTCTTTCATTTTTTCTTCGCGATATGCTTTAGTAGTAGTTTTTAATGGTTCTACCACTTTAATCTTGTACGGCTCTGCCCATGGTTCTCTAATAAATGCCATTAGCTAATTCCTTCTTAAAATCCATAAATTAAATAATATTTATTACTTAAGTCATTCGACTTATAATTATCGCAAAATAATTATGCAAATCTAACAAATTCAGATAATAAATACAAATATGTGAATAAAATGTAATTATTTTTATTAATTAATCAATTTGTAATTATACGTATTTTGTTTTGATGGTTTAATTATTAATACAACTATATTAATCTTCATTGGCTCCAAAATTAAAATTATAAGCTGATTGCTGATGGAAAGAAGAATTCCGATATAGCCGCTGAATTATACATAAGTGAAAGAACTGTAGAGACACACAGAAGAAATATCCTTAAAAAATTCGGTCAGGATAACATTATAGCAGTAATTAAGGAATGGTTTTCATTTTCTATAAAAATATTTAATATTTAATTTAGTATTATTCACAAATGTCAAGCCGAATTAGTATAATTTTGTTATTTTTAATTAAATCATCATAATTGCTTTTTAATTTTGCATCAAAATCTGATTTTTTAATTCTATATGTGTTTATTCCTCTCGATTCAAAATAATTTTCAATGTCCACTAATTCAGATGGATAGCTTTCAGGATTGCTTCTGTTATCGTATTCATATAGTGATACACATAAATCCTTATTTGATATTAGAAAATCAATCAGCAGATTTAATTTTTTTAAAGATATTGAATCTTTTAACACTTTGTTGTTTTCATAAGATAATAATATCAAAGATGAATTATTGTCGATTAAATAATTACTAATCCCAAAACTACTAAAATCAATTTCGTTTAGTGCCTTGTGTTTTGGCTGTATTTCCGGAGAAAGTAACCTGTCGGGACCAGGCAAATAATCTGGTTCAGATGAAGGGTTTAATACAAAATTCACATCTCCAATAAAATCTCCATCAGCTATTGCTTTAATTTCAATATTGATATATTCAGGGACAGAATAGCAATCCAGAATTTCTAATTGTTTTTTATCTATAAATATTTTATATTGCCCTATTGGTATCCCCGTAAAAAAGTAAGAGCCGTCTGAAAAAGCATTTGCAGTAGTGCTGAAAATACTATCATTACTCATTATGTGCACTTTTACTCCACCTTGCCCATTATATGTAATACTCTTTGTTTTGATATCCTTTTGTAAATTATCTATATTATTCAAATCTTCTAAAGGTTTATTAGTTTCTTCATTTATTATCATTCTTTCTACGTAGCCTTCTACAATACCACCCTGATTACACGGTATATCAATCATTTTGTAAGAGTACGGATCGGCAATAAATGCCAATTCACTGAATTTAGGTATTACAGAAGGATTAGGGAATGATTCTTCATTGACTTTTATAGTATATTTACTTCCTGGCTGTAAATTTGTAATAATTTTGTAATCACCAAAATCCTTTTTTCTCGCAAAACTTCTAAGGAGTGAAAAATCTGCTTTTTTGATTATATTTTCATTATCATCATATTTACCATTATTGTTGTTATCCATAAAAAATCTTACGACTGCAGCGCTTCTTCCGGTATGGTTATTACTGCCTAAGGAATTTGATAAATTTATTTTATGGCTGTAAGAATCGTATTCAATAATACCGCTTATATCACTCGAATAGTTTGCTTTAGATCCATCTCTGTAATTTGTAGTACTTTTGCTTCT
>CAZIXJ010000150.1:4630-6822 GCA_964542835.1 uncultured Hyphomicrobiales bacterium | reverse complement strand
TCAAATTCTTCATTGCCGTGAATTACAGGTGTATGTGTGGTAAAAAGGGAGTGAGATTTTGTTTTTAGAAAAGCTTCTTCTAAGCTCATACCTTCGGTAACTAATCTTCTTGTATTTTCGAGCAGTGCAAATGCCGAATGACCTTCATTTATATGAATTGCAGAAGGCTTTATTTTTAGTTTGCGGATTAATTTCATACCTCCGATACCGAGCAATATTTCCTGTAAAAGCCTTTTTTCTCTGTCTCCCCCGTAAAGTTTGTCAGTCAGGCGCCTTATGTAATTATTATTTTCTTCTAAATCTGTATCAAGCAGGAGTAAAGAATTATTCCCAATGCGAACTTTCCATATACGTGCAAAAATTTCATATTTATCAGTTTTTACCTTTATTATTCTTTCTTTACCTTGCTTTTTTAATTTTTCGGGAACGATATTTTTTATATTGATTTTTTCATATTTATCTACCTGCTTATTATTGATGATTTTCTGATAAAAATAAGCATACTTATAAAAAAGTCCAATTCCGATAATATTCAGATTGCTTTCAGAAGATTGTTTCAGGTGGTCGCCGGCAAGTATTCCAAGCCCGCCGGAATAATTGGGCAGCAAATCAGAAATACCAAATTCCATAGAAAAATATATTAAAGGTTCTTTATGATTTTCTTTGTTTAATTTGTCGAAAATATTCTCAATTTCAGGAATTTTAAAGACTTCTCTGAATTTATGAAGATATTTATCATTAATATTAATGTTTTTATTTTGATATAAATTATCAATTTTTTGCTTTGAATTAACGTCAAGTAGGTCATAATTCAGCAAAATATATTTTATTTTATTTTGAAGTTTTGTTTCAGTTATCATATTATTCCTATGGATACAAAAATTGTAAATTTCGATGAAAGGACAGACGAATTAAAAAGACAATTACTTGACGGAAAAGTAATTGCATTTCCTACGGAAACCGTTTACGGTATTGGTTGCGACTTATTCAGCATAGATGGTGTTTATAATATTTTCAATATGAAGAATCGAAGTATAAATAAGCCACTTGCTGCTCATATATCAGATTTGAATCAGGTGGAAACTTTGTCTGATGATATTCCTGAAGTTTTTTACAAACTTGCAGAAAGATTTCTTCCGGGACCTCTGTCTTTAATAATACCAAAATCACGCAGGATTTCTTCTTTGGTAACAGGAGGGATGAATACTATCGGTATAAGAGTTCCGGATAATGATATTTTCAGAAAATTATCCAAAACTTTTGGAAAACCTATAGCCGCTACCTCTGCCAATGAATCGGGAAAATCTGACAAATTGAGCAGTTCGGAAGTATATGAAGAGTTCCGGGGAGCAATCGAATATATAATAAACGATAAAGAGCTTCATTATAAAAAAGCATCAACTGTATTGAGTCTCGCTGGAGGGATTAAAATACTCCGTGAAGGAGCAGTAAATAAGCAGGATATTGAAGACTTTCTTAAAATGAAATTATAGTTTTATTTTTATGTAATTATATAGAGTATCTTCAAAAAGTCCGTTTTGCATATTGAGGAAAAATAAAATTATTACAATGTCAATAAATCCTCCGTCTTGCCACACTTCGGCTACGCTCAGTGTCCGGCAAGACACCTCCTTTTCAAAAAGGAGGCAAGGTTTCCGGCTTCTGTTCAATAACAAAAAAGATAGTTTTTGCAGAAAATAATATAAAAAAAGCCGGAACTGTGCAGGGTCCCGGCAAAAAAGGAGAAACAAATCAATGAAAACTCAAATTTATGGAGAAATTGAGTATTTAAAATAACAACGAACTAAGTTAAGGATTATTAACATAAATTTTAATTTTTTAATAAATTATGATTAATCAGATAAAAAAAATTTTTATTTAACTTTTACTTATTCATTAATTTTTTCTCTTCCCCAGTTAAAAACCTTTAAATATTCAAGTGCAGACTTCCCGGAGGAGAAATTTTTATCCATAGCATTTTTTCTGATAAGGTTCCAGTGTGGTTGATTATTGTAAATCATCAACGCCCTTCTGAATGCATAGGACATATCATCAGCATTATATTGCCAGAATCTGAAGCCTGTACCTTTGCCTGTTTCTTTATTGTATTCCTGCACAGTATCAGCAAGTCCGCCCGTTTCGCGTACTATTGGTATAGTACCGTATTTCATAGCATACATTTGTGTAAGTCC
>CAZIXJ010000150.1:0-4620 GCA_964542835.1 uncultured Hyphomicrobiales bacterium | reverse complement strand
CGCATGGTTCGTACCGTGAAGGAACTAAAATAAAATCACTTGATGCAATAATTCTGTGGGCAATTTTGTTGTTATATCCAATGTTCACAAGTGCTTTTCCCGGATATTTCCACGCAAGATATTTGAAAAAATCAGTATATTGCGCATTTCCTGAGCCGAGAAGTGCAAATCTTAAAGAATTATTTTTTAGATAATGCTCCAGTTTATTCATAATCAGGTCTATGCCTTTTTGCTCAGCAAGCCTTGTTACCATCCCAAAAAGAGGTAAGTCCATTTCTTCATTTTCTGCAATATCAAATGACTTCAGGAAATTCTGTTTGTTAATTTTTTTCTTTATTATATTATTTTTGGAATAATTCTCAAAAATCAGGTTATCGGTTTCAGGATTCCATTCGTTATAATAAACTCCATTGAGAATACCTACGAGGTCGGCTCCTCTGTGATTAAGCACGTCCTGCAAGCCTTCACTGTAATAGGGGTATCTTATTTCCTGAGAATAAGTGGGAGATACAGTAGTAATCTTATCTGCAAACATAATACCAGTTTTCATAGAGTTTACTACTCCATTATGCTCGAACCATGAGCCGGGATAAAATTCTTTGCTGCCAAATCCTGCAAACTCCATAGCTCTTTGCGGGTCGAATTTTCCCTGATATGCGAGATTATGTATCGTATAAATTGCTGCAGTATTGCTGAATAGCGCGTCGGTATTGTAATATGATTTAAGAAAAGCAAGTGAAAAAGCAGCGTGAAAATCGTGAGCATGCAATACATCAGGAGCAAAATCAAGAGCTTTTGCTGTTTCAAGTACAGCTCTGCTGAAAAAAATAAATCTCCTGTCGTTATCTCCGTACTCGTCGGGATTGCCATATATTCCATCTCTGTCGAAATAAATATTGTGTTCTACGAAATACACCGGTACGTTGGAATCAGGTAAAAAACCCTGCCACAATCTTGCAAATTCAGTCCAGTAACCAACCGGAACTATAAGAGTGAGATTCGTTGGCTTTATATTATATTTTTCGGTATCTATGTGCCGGTATTTGGGCATTACTACAATTGGATTCTGTCCCTGCTTTTTCCATTCGAGAGGCAGAGAACCTGCTATATCAGCAAGTCCGCCGGTTTTTGCAAAAGGAGTAACTTCAGCCGATGCTACTAAAATATTCATTTAAAACTGCTTATAATGTTACATCAAAGTTTACTTGTAATAAAAGTCCTGTATTGCGAGAATTTTTCTGAAGCTGATTTGGCTTTGGCTTCATCTTCAAATAAAGCAAAAAGTGCGGAACCGCTTCCCGTAAGAAGTGAAAATTCAGCACCTGATTTTTGTATTTCATTTTTAATAATCAGTAATTCTCTGTGCATATTAAATACAGGTTCTTCAAAATCATTATAAACGTATTTTTGAATATGTATTTTATTTGAATGTAATTTTTCTGCTACTTTTTTGAAATCACTCTCTGAAATCAATGATTTATCTCTGTTAAGCAACTTATATGCAGCCGGTGTAGATATGTGAATCCTCGGAAATATTACAAGTATTGTATAGGGAAGCCTGAAATTAAAATATTCCAGTATTTCACCTTTTCCTTTTCCGATTGCATCGCCGGATTTCAAAAAGAATGGGACATCTGAACCTATTTCTGCAGCAAGAGGAATTAGTTCATCAATATTATCAGCAAGCCCGAAATAATCATTTATAAAATTTATTAATGATGCTGCATCGGAACTACCGCCACCCATCCCTGCTCCTGAAGGGATATTTTTTTTATTTTTTATTTCAAAATTCATTATTTCAGGTAACCGGAAATGGTTCGATAATTTTTTTAATGTTTTGTAAACGATATTTACTTCCTGAGGAATATTCAAATCGGGGAAAGTGCTTATTTTGGTTTTATCGGCTTTTTTAATATAAATTATGTCATAAATTCCGATTTTTATAAATACAGTATTAATATTATGGTATCCGTCACTTCTTTTGTTTAGTACCTGAAGTCCGAAATTTAATTTTGCAGGTGCTTTAATTGTAAATTCTTTCATAAATTTGAACAGATTATTTTTGAAAAATTAAAAATTTATAAATGGAAAATCAAACAGAAAGTTTTGAAAATAACACTTTTTCTGAAAATCAGGAAAAGAAAAAGAAAAAAAAGAAGAAAAAGAAGAAAAATATTTCATTTCGCGATGAAATTCTTCGTAAGTCTATTCACATGCTTTCTTTGTTAATTCCTATATTATATACGTATTTATCAAAAGATACCGCTTCGGTAATTCTGTTTTTTCTTGCATTTACGGCAGTAGTTTTTGATGTCTCATCAAAATTATTCACCTTTGTCGGAACAATTTATTTTAAAATATTCGGGTCAATACTGAGAAATCATGAAAAAAAGAAAAAGAAATTTTATCTTAACGGAGCATCATGGGTGCTTATCGGGGCTTTTATTACAGTTTTTATTTTCCCTAAAATTATTGCGATTACCGCACTCACTGTACTTGTAATTTCGGATTTGTCTGCTGCCTTATTTGGCAGAAAATTCGGAAAAACTCCGTTTTTTGATAAATCACTGGAAGGTACTTATGCTTTTTTTGTTACCGGGAGCATAATTGTTATTTATCTCGGTATTTTTTTCATTATGCCTGTTACATATTTTATTTTCGGTATAATAGCCGTATTGATTGGAGGGATTTCTGAGGCAGCATCCAATACACTGAAACTTGATGATAATCTGTCAATTCCTTTATCTATTGGTATCGTATTATGGCTTGGCGGATGGTGGATGAATGTTTATAATCTAACTTTTTTAGATCTTTTATGAAAAAGAATTTTTTAAAAAGAAAATTTTTAATTGTATCGTCAGTTATTGTAATTACAATAATATTTATTCCTTATTATTTTTTCAGGGATGAAATTAAGTATTATAATGAGAATTATGATGTATTGGATAAATTTGCAGATACTACTGATGGAAAGGTTTACAGATTTTATTTTATAAGAGTTTCTGATTTGGACAGTAATTTTATTAATTATGCCGCCCGGAACACTCTGGAAAAAAATCTTAATGAGTCGGATTATTCGGGTATATTAATTGCTCATTTTTACAGACTGGAAGATACTTTGGAGTTGCCGGAAAAACTTTTTGAGCAAATGAGGATGAAATATCCAAATAAAAAAGATGTAGGAAAAAATTTAAGATATGTGATAAGAGGGGCAGTAAAAACTTATTTTTGCGATTCTGCAGGATATGATGCTACTTTGTTTTATAATAAATTAATTGTTCCCAGATATGGAGTAAATGCCAAAGATGTGTTAAAGTGAATATTATTCATTAAATTGTATGTTTTGGAATTTCAAATTTAAGGATTTTATAAATGAACATGATTGATTTGAGAAGCGATACCGTAACAGTGCCTACCGATGAGATGAAAAAGGCAATGATGAATGCTGAAGTAGGCGATGATGTATATGGAGAAGACCCGTCAATTAATGAATTACAGGAATATGCCGCTGATTTGTTTGGCAAAGATGAAGCTCTTTTTGTTCCTTCCGGGGTAATGGGTAATCAGATTGGTTTAAAACTAAATACCAATCCCGGAGAAGAGGTAATAATCGAAGCTGATGCTCATATTTTCTTTTATGAAAATGCAGCTCCTTCAGTTATTTCCAATGTATCTCTTAATACTATTCCTTCAGATAAAGGTGCTATGCCTTTGCAAAAAATTAAATCAGCAATAAAGCCTGATATTTACTATTTCCCGACTACATCGCTGATTTGTCTGGAAAGCTCCCATAACAGGCATGGCGGCACTGTATTATCTCAGGACTACATTAGTAATGTAAAAGATATTTGTAAAGAAAACAATATAAATTTTCATCTTGACGGCGCCAGAGTTTGGAATGCAGTTACTGCACTGGATGTGGAATTATCAGAATATACAGCCCCATTTGATACGGTTTCTGTCTGCTTATCCAAAGGGCTTGGATCGCCGGTAGGAAGTATTTTGCTCGGCTCTAAAGAGAAAATGAAACTTGCAAGAAAATACAGAAAAATGCTCGGAGGTGGTATGAGGCAAGCAGGAATACTTGCTGCAGCAGGACTTTTTGCAATAAAAAATCACTTTCCACTTATGAAATCTGACCATCAGAATGCAAAAGATTTCGCAAATTTGGTAAATGAAAGTGAGTATTTGAATTGTGATATTTCGGCAGTAGAAACAAATATTGTAAAGATTAAATACAGTGATGATATTAATCCGGGTGAGATCGTAAGTGAATTGCAAAAAGAAGGTTTGTTAATTTCTGATATTGGTGGTAATAATCTCAGAGCAGTTTTCCATTTTCAGATAAGCAATGAAGAGATGAAAAAATCTGCTGAGATTTTAAAAAAAGTTATTGAAAATTTTAATTGAGGATAATTATGCTAAAGAAATCAATTATATTATTATTTTTATTTTCTGTTTTGACTGCCAAAGCTCAGGATAGAAATAATTCCGCAGAATATATTGAATATGACAAAGATGTAATTATCGGAGCTTTTTCTTCGTCTGTCGTTTTTTTAATTCATTCTCAGCTTGATTTGCTTAGAAACAGTGCATTTGATTTTCAGGAAAAAAAACCTT
>CAZIXJ010000149.1:0-6887 GCA_964542835.1 uncultured Hyphomicrobiales bacterium | reverse complement strand
GTAATTGCAGAGTATAACTATCCTGAAAATACATTTTCACTGGCTCTCAGAAGAACCAATGATACTCTTATGATACCGGAAGTAAAAATCATAAAAACTAAAAAAGAAAGTGCTTGGGTAAAGCCTTTAATTTTCATTTCCGGAGCAGTTTCGGGATATTTTATAAAATAAGAGGAGAAAACAATGTCTTTTGAATATTTATTGAAAAAGTTGAAAAGCGGAAAGTATTATAATTATTTTTCGGAGTTGGGATTTCTTCCCAATCCCGACAGGCTGATCAGCCGAAAAGGAAGTTCGTATGAATCTCTCCGCGAACTGAAATCAGACCCGCATATCTGGAGTTGCATACAATCAAGGAAAAGCGGAGTACTCAACCTTGATTTTGCCATAAGCGGAAGCAATGACGCAATAGTAAACGAAATAAAGCAGATAATCAATAAAATCAGTATTCATCAGCTTATACGGGATATTCTCGAAGCCCCGCTTTTTGGATTTCAGCCACTGGAAATTATCTGGGAGAAAGCAGGAAAAAATAAATTTCTTCCGAAATCTGTAATACCGCTAAAGCAGGACAACTTCATATTTGGGAAAGATTCTGAATTACTTTTCAATACAGGCGAGAGATTAACTCCTGTAAGCAAATACAAAATAATAAATGCCCGGTATGAAGCATCGGATATTAATCCGTATGGAGAATCCCTGCTGAGCAAATGCTACTGGTCTGCAAAATTTAAGACCGCCGGAATGAAACTCTGGGTTACATATATGGAAAAATTTGGTTTGCCATACATTACAGGCAAATTAAACAGAATGAATTTTAATGACGAGAGCGACGAACTGCTGGATAATCTGAGTGATATGAGCGAAGGCAGCGTATTCATAGCACCGGAAGATGTTGATTTGCATGTAGTAGATACAAATAAGAGAGATGCAAATGCTCTCTATAAAGAATTAATCAAAAACTGCAACGCTGAAATATCCAAAGCGATTCTATCTCAAACCCTCACTACTGAAATGGAAATGGGGTCATATGCAGCCTCGCAGACTCATTTTAAAATCAGGAGAGAAGTAATTAATTCTGATGCCCGACTTGCAGAGAAAGTAATTAATGAGCTGATACGCAACATTACTGAAATTAACTACAGCGGTTATGAACCGCCTAAGTTCAGATTTATAATAAATGATGCGGATGATACATCAAAAATAGAGCGAGATACTAAACTAATGCAGAGCGGCATAAAATTCACAAAAGAATACTGGCAGAAGACTTACGGTTTTTCTCCTGAGGATATTGCAGAGTGCTGAATAAAAGCAAATTATTACAAAAAGCAGGTTGGTAAGTTCATTACTGACCTGTTTTTTAATATAAATACATTAGCATATTATGGTTCATATTTTGTAATGAAAATTTTGTATATTCGTAAATGGTATTAGTTACTGTTAATAAAGTGGAAGGATTATGTCAACAATATCAATGTTTTATGGGATTATAATCAGAATGTATTTTGCTCCCGATGAGCATAATCCACCGCATTTCCATGCTTTTTATCAAGGTACAAAAGCAACAGTTGATATAAGAACTTGTGAAATAATTCAAAGTAATATGCCTTCTAAACAAAATAAAATGATTTTAGCATGGGCTGAATTAAGACATGATGAACTGTTGGCTAACTGGGAATTATGTCAAAATCAAGAAAAACCTTTTAATATTGAACCGTTGAGGTAATAATGTATAGTGCAATAAAAAATGTTGAGCCAATAGATGATTATAAACTAATATTGACATTTGAAGGAAATATTAGAAAACAAGTGGATATGAGACCCTATCTTGACAAAGGCGTTTTTAAAGAATTGCAGGATAAAAAAATATTTAATTCCGTGAAAGTTGCTTTTGACACAATAGAATGGTCAAATGGAGCAGACATAGACCCTGAATCGTTATTTAATCTGGGTAAATTAATTTGACCGGCTACATAAACAAAGAACTCGACCAAGAAAGCAACCTCGCAGATCGCGGAGTGCTCCAGCCCCGAATCAAATTCGGGGTCTCCATTCCATTACGATACGATAACACTAACAGACGGTTTATAACTCCAGTTGGAGCGAAGCGGAAATACCGATAACAAATCGGGAGAGCCACCATAATCTATCCGCCAATCCGAAAAATCAAAGATTTTTCCGACGATTAAAATCGGGATTAACTGCATATAAATTTATTTCCAATCTAGCAGTTAACAATACCGTGAATGCCAGTGATATTAATGGGTATAATCTTGTCTAGATTGATAATACTTGCAAAATAAATCATTTTTTTGTAATTTGTGTTGTTACTGTCACATAATTATATGGTTTTATGGTTGAAAAGAGCTTTGATATTGATAAGCAAATAGATTACCGGAAAAATTCTTCGGATGATAATTTCGTTACGATGCAAAACCTCTATAAATCAAAAGATTATGACTGGGCTTTGTTTCTGGAGCATATTGTGCTTGAAAAGCTAATAAATGCTTGAGCGTAAAAATTAATAAGAAACATCCGTTATTTACTCATGATTTGCTTAGATTGATGAGCTTAATTAAAATTGAAGTCCCGGAAAATTATGAAGAATGGCTCGATGAAATCACAACATTCAACATAAATGCAAGATATGACAACTACAAACAACAATTCAAACAGAGATGTACGAAAGATTTTACAGATACTTGGTTAAGCAAAATAAAGGAATTGAGAGAATGGTTGAAAAGTCAATATTAGATATTATTCAAAACTATAAAGATTCTATTCCTGACGTGTTAAAAGTCAGGAACTTATATCTTTTTGGCTCATATGCAAAAGGGAATTACAAAGAGAGTAGTGATATAGATATTGCTGTGATTTATGAAGGAAACAATGACTTTTTCAAAGCCCAGACCGAGCTTAGGCGACTTCGTAGAAAAATTGATTTGAGAATAGAGCCTCATCCTGTCAGATATGATGAATTCACTCAGTCAAATCCATTTTACTCAGAAATTCAGAAATATGGAATAGAAATTTGATGACGTCGGAAAGCAAATACACCAACTCGGGCAGCCGCAATGTGCTTACTTGGCAAAATGTGAAGGAAGGAGCAGGCGAAACAGATTTGGGGTGGATTCCTCAGTTCAATATATTTGACAGGCTTGGGTCGGTGGCGTTTGAGTATAATGTAATAGAAAACAGTCAGGGTTTACAAAAGGTGGTGTATTCAAAATCAATCAATACACACCGTTCGGGCAGGCTATTACATAAGATGATAAGCCCGAAGACCGAGCCGGTTACATAAACAAAGAATTAGATTCCGAGAGCAACCTCTCCGACCACGGAGTGCGGAAATACGACAACACCACAGGCAGGTTTATATGTAATGAAAATTTTGTATATTCGTAGATAATAGTAATGTTTAATTTGGAGGTTATAAATGAGTGAAGTAGAAATTTTGGAATCGGTTAATAAAATGCCTGATTCATCTAAATTAGCACTGATTGATAAAATATACAGCTTGATATACAAAGATGATATTATTCTAATACAGAATAAAGCAAATGAATCTGAGGCACGAATTGAGTCTTATGAAAATGGTGAATTAGAATCCTTTGATGCAAATTCTGTAATGGACAATTTGTAATGAAACTTAAAATACTATCTTTAGCTAAATGTGAAATTGAGGAATCATACCGATTTTATCAGTTAGAAAGTAAAGGCTTAGCAATTAGATTTAAAGAAGATTTGTCAGACAGTATCAAATTAATACAGAGTTTTCCAAAATCATGGAGAATAGTTTCTAAAAATGTAAGAATGTGTAGAATGAAAAAGTTCCCATTTGGTATAATGTATCAAATTCGTAAAGATGAAATATTAATAACATCAGTTTTTCACTTCAAAAGAGAGCCAAAATATTGAAAGGATTGATCATTAACAAAGAACTCGACCAAGAGAGCACCCTCGCCGACCACGGAGTGCTCCAGCCCCGAATCAAATTCGGGGTCTCCATTCCATTCCGATACGACAACACAATAGGTCGCTTCATCACGCCAGATGCCCTCTGTGGGAAAAATACAATGCGTGGTCGCCATACCACTACTCTGCAGATAAATTGCCTGATAAATTGTAATGAAAATTTATTATATTCGTTAATAATATAATAATTAATGAGGTTAATATGTTGTTTAACGTGAAAATTGAAAAAGCTGAAGATGGATGGTTCGTTGCTGAATGCCCATCTTTGCCGGGCTGTATATCTCAGGGCAAAACACACGAAGAAGCCCTTGTAAATATAAAAGAAGCAATTACTGCATGGATTTGGGCTGAAAATAAAAAAGTAGAGAATGAACTCAGAGATTCAAATTTAGAATCATTTTTGGTATCTGTATAATGACCAGATTGGCGAATATATCAGGAAAAAAAGCAGTAAAATCATTTAAGAAATTTGATTGGTATGTAGTGGGTCAAGTAGGAAGTCATGTAGTTATGTCGAAAAAAGGAGTGAATGCAAATCTATCCATACCACAACACAAAGAACTTTCGATTGGAACTTTAAGAGCTTTGATTAGAGTGTCAGGATTGACGGTAGATGAATTTCTTACAGTTACAAAATAGCACTACCCGCTAAACCGGCTACATCAACAAAGAACTCGACAGCGAAAGCAATCTCGCAGACCATGGAGTGAGGAAATATGATAACACAATCGGGAGATTTATTACACCTGTCGAAGCCAAGAGGAAATCCCGATTTTTATTCGGGAATGCACTGTGGGAGAAGCATTATGCCCGGAGTCCATACCACTACATCGCCAACCCGAAAAATCAAAGATTTTTCTGTCGATTAAAATCGGGGTTAACTGCATATGAATTTATTCCCAATCGTGCAGTTAATAATCCCTTGAATGCAAGTGATTTATGAGTTTAAGTTTTTGTAAATAATTATAAATCCTTATATTAGTATTTTTGCTTATTTTAATTGGTTACAAATGCAAAATCTTGGTGATTATAATGGTCTTTTGAAACAAATAAAACAAAGGATCAGAAGTGGTCAGGCAATAGCCAATATTGCTGTGAATTTCGAACTGCTATCCGTTTATTGGGATATTGGACAGTATATTACTAAAGCCAAAGTATCTGAAAAATGGGGTTCAGGAATCGTTAAAAGATTGGCTCAGGATTTGAAGAATGAAATTTCAGAGATAAAAGGTTTTTCAGAAAGAAATATTCAATATATGATTAATTTTTATAAAGAATATCCTGAATTCGATTTAAATTCAAATACGAAACTATCCGTTTCGGAATTGCAAGCCCCTGATATTAAATATCTTACAAATACGAAACTGTCTGTTTCGGAGTTTAGTCAAAGTCATATCAATTTATTGATTTCACTAACAGGCTGGTCGCATCATGTTATTTTAATCCAGAAAATCAAAGATAAAAGCATAAGATATTGGTATATGTTGAAATCTTTGGATAATGGCTGGAGTAGAGATACATTACTTAATAACATAAAAAATAATTTGTATGAAAGACAAGGGAGTTCTGTAAACAATTTCTCACAAACTCTTACTGAAAACAATTCTGATTTTGCTACAAAATTACTAAAAGATCCATATATATTTGATTTTCTGACTTTGGCAGATGGTTTTAATGATAGAGAGCTTGAGCTTGACCTGACAAAGCACATTCAGGAATTTCTGCTTGAGCTTGGTTCGGGCTTTGCGTTTGTAGGCAGACAACATAAAATTACAATAAGCAATAGAGACTTTTATATTGATTTACTTTTTTATCATTTGCAAATGCGTTGTTATGTTGTGATTGAACTAAAAAGAGGAGAGTTCCTACCTGAATATGCCGGAAAAATGAATTTTTACTGTTCGGCGGTTGATGATATTCTGAAACATGAGAATGATAAAAACACAATAGGTTTGATTTTATGTCAGTCGAAAGATAAGTTGTTTGCAGAATATTCGTTGAAAGATATGAATAAACCAATAGGTATTTCTCAATATGAGCTGACCCGAAATTTACCTGAAGACTACAAAAACAGCCTTCCAAGTATCGAATCAATCGAAAATGAATTAAGTGAGATGTTAGATAATGACTAAAAATACCGGCTAAATCAACAAAGATCTCGACACAGAAAGCAACCTCTCCGATTACCGAGTGCTCCAGCCCCGAATCAAATTCGGGGTCTCCATTCCATTCCGATATGAGAACACAATCGGTCGCTTCATCACGCCAGACGCACTGTGGGAAAAATACAATGCGTGGTCTCCATATCACTACTCAGTTAATAATCCTGTGTATGCGAGTGATGGGAATTAAATCATTTTAAAATATACCAATATTTATGTAAATTCGTAATTATAAAATAAGTTTTATTTTGTTAACGTTCAGAGAATAAAATGAATATAAAAATATTGATACATAAGGCAGAAGAAGGTGGATTTTGGGCAGAAGCTCCTTCATTGCCCGGATGTGTTTCACAGGGTGAAACAAAAGATGAAGTATTGGCAAATATTCAGGAAGCAATTGAATTATGGCTCGAAACTGATATTGAAACTGATTTGCCTTATGAAACTGAATCAATGGAGATTGTAGTTTGAAATCAGTTTCCGGAAAACATTTTGTCAGGATTTTAAGAAAGTATGGCTGGGTTTTAGTAAGAATAAAAGGTAGCCACCATATATTAACACATCCTGATTATCAAGAGAAAATTGTTGTACCTGTACATTCTAACCAAACCCTAAAGATCGGTTTGCAAACAAAATTAATGAAAATAGCAAATATCCATGAAAGTGAATTGTAAAATAATCAAAAAAGAACTCGACCAAGAGAGCAATCTCTCCGATCACGGAGTGCTCCAGCCCCGAATCAAATTCGGG
>CAZIXJ010000148.1:0-6913 GCA_964542835.1 uncultured Hyphomicrobiales bacterium | reverse complement strand
CTAAAAATAAACTTTTTGAAAATCTAAAATTTGTACATATTACCGAGTTCCCAAGTATAAGTAGTTTTATAATGCTGCTCGAAATTTTCGTTCTTAATTTGTATGTTGAATTTTACGTCTATATTTATTTCAATATAATTAATAAATCCTTTCGGACTTACTTTTACGTAATAATTAACATCGCCTTCGCCTCCAAGCACTTTACTTTTTGCTTTTATAGTGTGCAGCACTACTTCCGACTGGGGAACCTGAATGCCGGTGGATTCACCGCTAAGTTCATAATTCTTTATAGTAAAATCATCAAAGCTCATAAGTACAGAATCTCTGAAAGGAATATTATCCACTTCGAGATAAATCTGGCTTTGCCATGTGGTATCCTTTTTGGCACGAAATGGGGGGAAAAATCCTTTTCTGAGGTCGCCGTTGAATAGCAGATGCTCATCTGACAAATTAAATTTCCAGACGTGCTTTCTTATGGGGTCTCTCATACCATGCTCTTCATCGTCCAGTCTGTATCTTTGCAGCTCAAGTCTGTCGCCGGTGATATTATTAATCTCATAATAAGGGTTGTAGTGCAGTTCATATTCCTTACCAAGAAAAATTGAAGCCTTTTCATAGGCAAAAATATTAAATGGCGGTACCTGCTCATCAGTTTGGGAATTGTAATCTACGGTATCTTTATTGTCGGTAAATCTGAATTTGAGAGAATCCACAGATACATGAACTTCCTGAAAACCTTCGTCAGGCTTATTCGGAGCAAAATAATTCATATGATAAACTATGAATTTATTATAGGTAAACTCGCTGCCGTCGCTAAATGTTCTCACTACTTCTGTATTTTCAGTAAAATCATAAAGATGAGTAACATTTACGGGAAAAGTTGAGAATATATTAAATGTTTCTTCTTCTGTTTCCTGTGCTATTACAGGAAATGCAGCCATAAGAATTATCAGAATACTCATAATTTTTTTCATAATTAACCTCTGAAATATTTGGAATATATTAAAAGAGACCACGCTGCGAGCGTCATACCGTCCCATATAATATTGTTTTTTATATAATTTTTTACTTCATCCATCGAAAGAGATACTAACTCAATTTCTTCGCTTTCATCTGTATCCTGAGAGCCTTTAGTTAGCTCATCAGCATAATATACTGAACAGATTTCATTTGTAACACCGTTAAAAGGATTATGGCTTCCGAGCAAATGCAGCTTTTTGGCAGTAAGCCCTGCTTCTTCCTTAAGCTCTTTTGCAGCGGTATCATAAGCATTCATCCCATCTTTAATACCGCCACCGGGGAATTCAAGACTTTCCTTTTTATTAAGATACCTGTATTGATTTACAAATATGTATTTGTCTTCAAAAAAAGGTATCACAAAAGATGCCCCGCGGGAATCCACATAGTAATAATCACTGCGGTTTCCCGAAGGCATTTCATATTCATCTTTGTTATATTTCCAGTAAGAATTATCATGAATTGTCTCACCGGATATTTTTTTTAATTTCTTAAGCATAATTATAATACGTTTTCGATTTCATCTCTGCTAAAGAAAAAAGCAATTTCTTTTTCGGCGTTTTCATCAGAATCAGAGCCATGTACGGCATTTGCTTCGATTGAAGTGCCAAAAAGTTTTCGTACTGTACCTTCGTCAGCTTTGGCAGGGTCAGTAGCACCTATAAGTTTTCTGTAATCTTCTACGGCGTTTTCTTTTTCAAGAGCAATTACTACTACGGGACCGCTCGTCATATATTCTATCAAATCTCCGTAAAACGGTCTTTCTTTATGAATTTCATAAAAAGCAGCAGCAGCCTTTTCTGAAAGTTTCAAATATCGCATACCTATGATTTTAAAACCAGCATCAGTAATCATAGAAATTATTTTGCCTGTTACGTTTTTCTGTACTGCGTCTGGTTTTATTATTGCCAGTGTTCTGTGAGACATCTTTTTTTCTCCGTTTAATTTTTATATTCTAAAATGTATGACACATCAAAATCAATTTTATATCAAAATAAATTTATTTAGTTGTTTTTTTTGTTGTTCTTCTTCTCGTAGTTTTTGGTTTTGCAGTATTTCCTTTAAGAACTTCAGCTACAGTATTGCCGATATTTGCAGGAGATTCCACTACTGTAATCCCGGCTGCTTTCAGAGCTTTAATTTTATCTTCGGCTGAGCCTTTTCCACCTGAAATTATTGCCCCGGCATGGCCCATACGGCGCCCCGGAGGTGCTGTTCTTCCGGCTATAAAGCTAACCACAGGTTTATTCACATTATTTTTAATATATTCGGCAGCTTCTTCTTCTGCAGTACCGCCAATTTCACCAATCATTACTATCAGCTCTGTATCAGGGTCTTCATTGAAGAGTTTCACTGCATCAATATGTTGAGTGCCTACGATTGGGTCACCGCCTATACCGATACACGTGGACTGACCTATACCAAGGTCGGTAAGCTGCTTTACTGCTTCATAAGTTAAAGTACCACTTCTTGATACGAGACCTACTTTTCCTTTTTTATGAATAAAGCCCGGCATAATACCGATTTTGGCTTCATCCGGAGTAATAATTCCCGGACAGTTCGGACCTATAAGTCTAGATTCGGAATTTTCCAAAGCTGCATTTACTTTTACCATATCTCTTACGGGTATTCCTTCAGTTATGGTAATAATTACGGGAACCTTTGAATCTATTGCTTCCAATATCGCATCTGCAGCAAATGGTGGCGGAACGAATATTACTGATGCTTCAGCTTTAGTTTTTTCCACTGCTTCCTTTACGGTATTGTAAATCGGCACTTGTTTTTTAAATTTTACGTTGTCATTGCCTTTGTATTTAATGCCGCCTTTTCCGGGAGTAACTCCTGCTACTACTTTTGTGCCGTATTCAAGCATCTGTGAAGTATGAAAAGTACCTTCGCCGCCTGTAATCCCCTGTACTAATACTTTTGTGTTCTTATTGAGTAAAACGCTCATTGTTCATCCTTTTATGATTGATAAATATATATAAAATTAAAATATTTTCCGCTTTATTTAAAATTACTTTAAAAAGCATATAATAAATAATATATAACGATTAAAACTTATTAAAATTCTATTTTTAAATATTGATTTTCAAATTGAATATTGAAATGTACGAAACTCTTATTTGTATTACTAGATGATTCTGACTTATTAAAATCTTTCGAGTATGCTTTTTTTCTTTAAAAATTTTGGCATTTTCATCTGCCCTGAAATATTAAGCCGTGTAATATACGAAAACGCATCTACCATGTCGTCGTGCTTTGCTTTGGGAAATTCGAGAAGTTCCTTTTCAAAATTATGCAGCCATTCTGCATCTTTCAGAAAATAGACTTCTCCGAGTTCCATTTTTGCAGCTATGCCCAAAGCACGCGATACTTTATCGGTAGTTGCTTTCAGTGGTTTTACGGGAATACCTTTTTCTGAAAGCGACTTTACGAGAGAAATCTGATACTGCACGCTTTCTATACCAATTAAAACAGGATTCCATTTATGGAAATGACTGAGTAGAAGATTGTAGTGCCTCGTAGTCTCAAATTTTTCAGTAAGTACATCAAGTACAAGTATTTCATTGTTTTTGGTAACTGAGAATGTCAGGATACAGGTATAGTCCGACATTTCGCTGACAGAAGCAGCCAAATCCACAGTGCACATTACAGGAAGATTTTTTATGAGGATATATTTATCCTTTCCGGAATTTAATACATATTTATCACCTTCAATACTGAAATATCTGAAATTTTCTCTTTTGAATACATTGCCCTGCGACTGTGCCGGCGATTGCTGATATAATGCTGAAAACCAGTATGAACCGATTGCGCTTTTTATTTCATTTAATTTTTGTAAATTATATCTTTTGCTCCAGAGAGCCATCCCGGGCTTTCGCTCAAGCATATCATTTTCTTCGGATATTGCTTTCAGTATTATTCTGCTCCATTTGGAAGATTCTGAAGAATTGAATATCCTCCCGCACAAATCATCTTCGTGCCATCTCGTCATTATCAGTATTATCGCTCCTTTGGGTTCAAGCCTCGTATATACTGTAGAGCGGAACCATTCCCAGATATTGTCTCTGATTACGGCACTGTTTGCTTCAGCGGCATTTTTCACCGGGTCGTCAATTATTATCAGGTCAGCACCTCTTCCAGTAATCGGACCGCCCGCTCCTACGCATAGCATAGAGCCGTTATGCTCTGCAATATGAAATTCATTTGCAGCTCTTGAGCTTTTATCAAGTTTTATTCCGAATTCATCACCGTGCATACTGATAATATCTCTTACCTGCCTTCCCCAGAATGCTGCAAATGAGCTTTCATATGCAGTAAGGATTATTCTGCTGTCGGGATTTGTACAAAGATACCATGCAGGAAAATATTTGGATATAAATTCCGATTTGCCGTGTCTGGGCGGTAAATTAACTATAAGTTTGTCATTTTTTCCGTTGATAATCTTTAAAATTTCTGTGTTAATTAATTTAAGATGCTTTGCAAATATCCAGCTTCCGCCCGAGACATATTTCGCAAATGATGCGGGAGATTTATTCTTCATTTTGCATAATTTTTGATTGATAATAATTATGCAAAATTATTTATTTTATCAGCAAAGAATAAAGATATGTTTAAAAAAAGTCTTATTAATTATTGCTTTCGGGATTAATTTATTAAAAATCTAAAAATTTTGATTTTTTATTTACGTCATATAAATATTTATAACAAATCCGGAATGTAAATTTAATGAAAAGATTTTTTGTATTTATTGCTTTTATAATATTTACTGCATCATACAGCACTAATTATGCTTATGATGATATTTATCAGACAGGTGAAGAACTTACATATTCAGTATCATTTCTCGGCATTAATCTGGGAACAATAAAAGTATTTTCGCTCGGCAAAGAAGAATACAAGGGAAAAGAAATATACAGGTCAAAAGCAACTATGGAGTCAAATCCTGCAATACCTTTTGCTTATTTATCTGCCGTATTTGACAGCTGGATGTCTCCGAATCTAACGCACTCCTTAAAATTTGAAGGAAATAACAAATTCGGGAAAAGCAGTTCCTGGGTATTCCAAAAATTAATTATGGAATATGAGAAAGACAACGTTAAGTTTGAGAGATGGATAGAAAAAGAGCTGAAAATGAAAGAGGATATTGAAATCAATTCCAAAATTAATGACGGTTCATCACTTTTCTTTTTTGCACGCCAGTTTGCTGACAGCAGAAAAAGAGTAAAAATACCTACAATAATAGATAATTTTGTAGAATACACTTATATTAATTTTAGCGATAAATATGAAGATGTAGAAATTGATGCAGTTGATTATCCCGTAAGAACTGTTTATTTCGACGGCAAGGCTGACTGGGAGGGAATATATGGGCTTAGCGGAGAATTTGAAGGCTGGTTTTCTGATGACGAAGCCTCTATCCCTATACAGGCTAAAATGAAAGTATATGTAGGAAGTGTAAATATCGAACTTATTGAATGGAAAAGAGAAGGGTGGCAACCGCCAAAATCAAAATAATTTTGTTATTTAAATGTTTATTTGTATATTAGATATTATATAGTTGAAAATAAAAATTAAAATAGATATAAGAGGTTAACTATGAAGAAAATGAAACTCATACTTTTTGCTGTGCTACTATCAGCAATTACCGCGATGAATGTATATGCCGAGCTGATTCCTGCAGTTGGTAAGAAAGGTGTACCTGTAGATGCCAATCTGAAAATGGTATTTAACGAACCTGTAAGACCCGGCGAAGAAGGTAATATAACGATTGTAAATTATAATAATGATGAACCATTCACAATAATTGACATTCATTCATCAGATATTGAATTCAACGGAAATGTAGTTACTTTGAACATTGATAAAAATTTCGACAAAACTGATTATTATGTACTTATATCTGAAACTGCGATAAGAGATATAGCAGGCAATTATTACAAGGGTATTTCGAGCAACGACGTGTGGTATTTTTCTACACTCGAAGGAATGCCGAAATTTAGTATTGACGGTATGAATCTTGCCTCAGAAACAGGCAAAGTTAACATCTCCTGGAAAGCAGAAAATCAGGATGATATTACAGGATATGAAATTTACAGAACAAATGTATCAGAAGCAGGTGTATCTGATTTTGTGATCATTGATTCTTATGAACTGAACGATGAACTGAAAGCTGATGCTATTGATGAAGAGTTTTTCAAAACGGATAAATCACCGGAACTCATAAGCGGATTTACTTATACTTATAAACTCGTAAGTATTGATGCTCAAGGAAACCGAAATGTAGAATCCGTAAAAGATATTGAAATTGTAAATACTTTTGATATTGGACTGTCTGAAATAGCTCCTAACCCCGTGAAAGACCAGTTCTCTTTCGATATTACCTTAAACGAGCCACAAAGAATTTCAGTAGAGATACTAAACGGCTCAGGAAAACTTATTGATGTTCCCGTAAATAATATCAATTATGCTGCGGGTTCAACTAAAATTACTGTTCCTGTAAATAATACTGAAATTTCTTCAGGTTCTTACATACTTAAAGTATCAAGCGAGAATAATGTACAAATGAAGAAATTTGTAATTTCCAGATAAAATAAATTTCCTTTAAAGGATGATGAGGGTTTAATAGTAAATGCCCGGTGCTCAAACGAGTGTCGGGTATTTTATTTTTAATATTCTTAGCAATTTATACCAAAAAGCCAACAAGATTAGCAGTATATTGCGGGTAATACTAAGTTGCATTAAAACATACAAGATAAAATATCTGATTCCCACTTGTGCCGATTTTATCGGTAAACTCCGAGCCTGTGTAAAAATTGACAAAATCAAGTGAAATATAAAAACATTCCTTTAAAACCCCCTCTCCCACTGGGAGAGCCTTAAATTAACCACC
>CAZIXJ010000147.1:0-6914 GCA_964542835.1 uncultured Hyphomicrobiales bacterium | reverse complement strand
TATAAATAATCTAAAGGTATTTTGTTATGAAAAAGATGTTTTATTTACTGATTGTAATATTGCTCTTTATGTATAATGCAAGTGCAGAGCAATGTTTGGTTTTTGATGAACATGCAATCTCTACAAATGCAATGGTTGCAAGAAGTGTTTATTCAATTGATTTGGATGGCGACGGAGATACTGATGTATTAAGTGCTTCTTCGAGTAACGACAAAATAGCATGGTATGAAAATGATGGCAGCGAAAATTTTACTGAACATTCTATAAGTACAAATGCTGATTACGCATACTGTGTATATGCTATTGATTTGGATAAAGATGGTGATATTGATGTTTTAAGTGCATCATCGTATGATGACAAAATAGCATGGTATGAAAATGACGGTAGCGAAAATTTTACTGAACATTCTATAAGTACAAATGCTGATAAGGCTTATAGTGTATTTGCCATAGATTTGGATGGCGATGGAGATATAGACGTCTTAAGTGCTTCTTATGATGATGATAAGATAGCATGGTATGAAAATGACGGTAGCGAAAATTTCACTGAACATTCTATAAGTACAAATGCTGATGGAGCAACTGATGTTTATTCAATAGATTTGGATGGCGACGGAGATATAGACGTCTTAAGTTCTTCTTTTGATAACAAGATAGCATGGTATGAAAATGACGGTAGCGAAAATTTTACAGAACATTCCATAAGTACAAATGCTAATTATGCAAGCAGTGTATATGCCATAGATTTAGATGGTGATGACGATTTAGATGTTCTAAGTGCTTCAGTAGGAGATGATAAAATAGCATGGTATGAGAATGACGGTAGCGAAAATTTTACAGAACATTCCATAAGTACAAATGCTGATGCAGCAAGAAGTGTATTTGCCATAGATTTAGATGGAGATGACGATATAGATGTTCTAAGTGCTTCTCAAAATGACGATAAAGTAGCCTGGTATGAAAATGATGGTGAAGGGAATTTTACAGAATATTTAATAAGTACAGATGCTAATGGCGCTAATTCTATCTATGCAATAGACTTAGATGGTGATGGATATATTGATGTCTTGAGTTCTTCTGGTAATGACAGTAAGATAGCTTGGTACCATAATTCTTTACCCGCACCTGTTTTATCTTCTCCTTCAGATAAAGCTACTTCTGTTTCTCTAACTCCAACTTTATCATGGGAAAGTTATTCCTGTGCAGATACAATCAAAGTGCAGGTTTCTGAATACAGTAGTTTTGATTCATTGTTAGTTGATGAATATGTTACTTCCAATAGTTATTCAGTTTCAAACGGTACTTTGGAAAATTCTACAGTTTATTTCTGGAGAGCTGTTGCAAAAAAGAATGGAAATTTAGGAAAATGGAGTAACGTTAGAACCTTTATTACTTCTGAAACAAATGTAAATTTAACAAGTTGTCAGGAATTTTCAAAAAGTTGTGTTTCTGATAATAGTGATGGCGCAATAATTTTAATCGATGTTGATTTGGATGGAGACGGTGATATTGATTTAATCTCCGGAAATGAAAACAAAAAAATATACTTTTATGAGTATAATAATGGAAGTTACTCAGAACACTTAATCGCTGATAATATATATTATCCGACTGACATAAAAATTAATAATTTGGATGGAGATGGTGATTTGGATGTAATTGTAACTTCGAGTTATGATAAAAAGATTTATTATCTTGAAAATAATGGAGAAGAAAATTTCACTAAAAATACTATAGTTACTTCGGGACTTCAAATTTATTCAGTTGGTATTACAGACTATAATTCTGATGGCTATGAGGACCTGATAATAGGTGCTGGTTATGGAGTTTATATTTATAAGAATGACGGGGAAGAAAATTTTGAATTTATCGAAAATATTTATTCTGACGAAAACAATAACAATATTAAGAATATTGAAGTCTCAGATATTGATGATGATGGTGATGAGGATATTATTATTAATGTCGAAGATTCCTCCATCCTTCGCTTGATAGAGAATCAGGGTGATTCAAATTTTGAAGTAAAAGAATTATTCGAACATCAAAACTATATTAATGATTTTGTTATAGCTGATATGAATGATGATGAAATGATGGACATTATATTTACAACAAATGACAAAAAAATATTTTATTGTGAAAATCACGATGACTTGAATTTCAAGATACAAATTGCAGCAACCGGCTCAGATGTATTGGAAGATTTGGATGTTTTTGATTTGGACGGTGACGGATATAATGATATTGCAGGAATATTTAGTAATAATGATGATAAAATTGTTTGGTACCAGAATAACGGTTCTAACTTTTTTGATGAACATACTATTGATGATGATTATTACGACCCTAAATCAATAAAAGCATATCAACAGACTGCCGATTCTTCAGTAGTGATTTCTGTTTGCTCAAGGTACGGTGATAATATTGATAATTATTCTATTGGCTTACCGGAACCAAGTCTGTTAAGCCCATTAAATAAAAGTAACAATGTAACTCTAACTCCATCTCCATCTCTTTCTTGGAGTGCTTCGTCCTGTGCTGATACTTTCAGATTACAGGTCTCTAAATACTATAATTTCGATTCTTTACTTGTAGATGAAACTTTGGGAAGTGAATACAGCTATTCAATTCCATCAAATACTCTTGAAAAAGGTTATCAGTATTACTGGAGAGTAGCACTATATAAATCCGGAAAAACAGGAAAATGGGGCAGAAGAACTTTCACAACGGAATTGCCTGATGAAATTGACTTGACTAATTGTTATACATTTGAACAAAATCTATTAAAAGAAGAAACAAATTATTATAAAGTAAAGGCTTATGAAGATGTGGACGGCGATGATGATTTAGATATATTTTACATAAATGATAATACTGATGTAGCAGGTTGGTTCGAGAATGTGAATGATACAAATTATGTAGAAAAATATATCAGTACAAGTTACGAAAATCCTGCAGATTTAAAAGTAGTTGATATAAATGAAGATGGATATCTTGATGTAATAATTCCATTTAATAAATACAATTATCATGTGAACTGGTATAAAAATAATGGCAATAACGGGTTTATCGGTTACAGCTTAAGTGATGATTTTGATTATGCCAGATTTGTAGATGCAGGCGATATTGATAATGACGGCGATATTGACATAATAGTTGCTTCAAACAATAAGATTATGCTATATGAAAATGACGGGAGTGAAAACTTTTCAGAAATTGAAATTGTTGACGATAATTCATATTCATTCACTTCTCTAAAACAAATTGACGCAAATGATGATAATTATTTGGATTTAGTATTAGGTAATTCTGAAAATGAAGGCGAAATTTTGCTTTTAAAAAATAATCAGGATGATACTTTTACTGAATATAAAATTGATGATAATTTGACTTCACCTAATGATATTTATGTTGTTGATTATGACGGAGATAATGATTATGATTTTCTTTCATATAACACCAGTGATAAAATAATTAAATTATACCTGAATAACAATGGGGTTTTCTCAATTTATATTGTAGCTGAAAACATTGATTACTTGAGTGGAATTGGAGCTATTGACGTAGATAATGATGACTATACCGATATTGTTTATTCATACAATAATAATATTAAATGGCTAAAAAATAACGGGACAGATCAATTTGGCGAAAAGGATATTGCAACAGACTTAAACTCAGTAAATTCAATCGTCATCAATAGCAACAAATCTAAATTACTTGCTTCAGATTATTCAAAAATTTACAGTTTTGATAAGTCAATACCGAAGGTTACTTTAGATTTACCTGTTCAGGGAGCAAATGACGTTGAACTAAATCCCGAATTAATCTGGGAATCATATTCTTGTGCCGATACATTAATAGTTGAAGTATCTAAAACAAGTGATTTCTATGAGCTTATTATTGAAGAAACGGTTACAAATACAAACTTTTATGAAATTCCAACTAATATTTTAGAATATGGTACAAAATATTACTGGCAAATAAAGGCAATTAGCGGAGATTATACATCAATCAGCCAAAGAAGAAATTTTGTTACTGAAGTGCAGGCAATAGAAGAAGGAAATTTAGAATGCCTGTCATTTAATGATGAAGGTAAAATATCAACTCTTTCTAACTCAATTAACATAATAAAATATGGTGCAATTAATACTGATGAAATAAGAGATTTGGTAATACATACAGATGATGAAGAGATTTACTGGTTGGAGCTATCAGATGCCGATACTCTGATTCAGCATTTGGTTGATGAGAGATATAACATCAGTGATTTAGAAATTGCAGATGTTAATGAGGATGGAGTAAATGATATAGTTGCTATAAGTGATGAAAATGACAAATTAATTTATTATGAAAATGACAGTGACGGTGATTTCTCAATAACTACTATTTCTCAGCAAATTAATAGTTATTCTAAACTCACTATAAATGATTATGATGGTGATGGAGATAAAGACATTATATTAAACGATTATTACGATGACCAGATAATTGTTTATAAAAATAATGGAAATTTAAATTTCACTAAAACTGTATTACTTGAAAATTTTGATGATTGCAGCTATATTTATTCTATTGATATTGATGAAGATGGTGATTTAGATTATTTTGCAATTGCAGGTTACAATTATAATTTATTATTTCTTGAGAATGACGGTTCACAGAATTTCACTATTGATACTCTTATGACTGATTTCAGTAATATTTCAGGAATGTATCCTTATGATTATGATGATGACGGGGATATGGATGTTTTGACAGGGAATAGTTCTTCAAGTGATGGTAGATTTGTATTTATCGAGAATTTAGGAAATGCAAGGTTTTCAGTAAAAACTAAAATTGAAGATACAAGAGTTTATCAATTTGATTTAAGGGATGTTGATGGTGATGGTGAAAAAGATTTACTGATAAGAGAAAACAGCGTAACTAATTGGTACAAAATTAAAAATGATTATTCATTGGAAAAATATACTACGAATATTTCCGAGTCGAATTATTCAGTTTTTGAATATAATGATAATGATAAAATTGACATAGTTTATTATGAAAGTTATCCCGAAAAATCTCTTAATATAATAGTAAACACTATTCCAAAAACTACGATAGTTCAACCTGACGAAAGCCAATATACTGATTTTTACGGTCATTTTGTATGGAACTCTAACTCCTGTGCTGGTAGTTACGTGTTGGACATAGCAGACAGTGAAGACTTTTCAAATATTATTGAATCAACAGAAACATCTGATACTACTTATGGTATAAGCAGTTATGATTATAGATTCGATTCCACCTATTATTGCAGAGTAATATCAGTTAATAATACTGATAGTTCTACTTCGGAATCAAGAGATTTTGTAATTCCTGTTACAGATTTATCATATCCTAATGACAATGCATGGGCAATTGAATTTAATGAATTATTTAAATGGTATGATAATCTTTTTGCTAATTCTTATAAATTTGAAATTTCTACAACAGAAGAATTTAATGAAATCCATCATTCAGCTTCTTTGTCGGATACTACTTATCCGGTGAAAAACTGTAATTTAAATTTCGGAACGGAATATTTTTGGAGAGTGATGTCGTATTCAAATGTTGACAGCATTTATTCAGAAGTGTTCAGTTTTACTACTTCAGATGACCCGCCTGAATTGCTCGAGCCTGCAGAGGGCGACACCGTATTCGTAAAACCAAAATTTGTATGGAGTAAAATTGGCGGTGATGATATTAATTACAAAATAAGCATTTATAGATACGGATTTGAATTTGAAACTGTAACATCAGATACAACCTATACCGGCGTCCTATTGGATAATAACGAGACATATTCTTTTAAAGTAAAAGCTATTTCTGATAATGATTCTACTGATTATCAAACTTGGGTAAATACATTTAGCACAAAATTTGATGGACCTGAAATAATCAAACCAACAGGAGATACTACGGGTGTGGATTTTGAAACATTTAGGTTAATAGTAGAGGATGTACCTTATGCAACGGGATATGTAGT
The DNA here is from genome assembly GCA_964542835.1 of uncultured Hyphomicrobiales bacterium. Taxonomy (GTDB): domain Bacteria; phylum Bacteroidota; class Ignavibacteria; order Kapaibacteriales; family UBA2268; genus CAZIXJ01. The sequence goes on along the minus strand of CAZIXJ010000147.1, from coordinate 904 downwards.
TTATGAAGTGGTGGGTTATTCATCATATTATGAATTATTCAAAAGCGAATCAAATGTAATTACTATGCCAATAGAATATGAAGAAATAAATAGAAATATTAGTGTTTGTACTATGATTGACAGCGTAATTTCTGATCCTTTAGATACTATAAATATTCAAAGTCCGGGTTATATGTTGGCACCTCAATTAGTTTATCCTGAAGAATACAGTAAAGGAGTATTTATAAATACTTATCTTGAATGGAATGAAATTACAAATAAAGATTATTATGAAATTGAAGTTTATGAAGATGAAGAGTTAAGTGATTTAGTTGAAGATGATACTACTGGAAATGATTATTATTACCCTCAAAATCTTGAATTTGAAACTGATTATTTCTGGAGAGTTAGAGCAGTTAATTCTATCGATACATCTGACTGGTCATCTGTTGGTTCATTTAAAACATGCACGGATTCAACAGAAAATCCTTTATTACTGTACCCTGAGGATGGTGATACTCTTTTAGTACTCGACCAATTTGAATGGAATATTGTATATCACGCTGCAAAATATAATTTTCAGCTTGCATTGGACTCAAACTTTAATAGTATATTAAATGATATTACTAAAGATGTTGGTTATGGTTCTACTTTTTATCCGAATAATCATACAAGTGAATACGATGATATCTTTTTAGCTGATTCATCTCATTATTTCTGGAGAGTAAAAACATATTCCGCGGGTGATTGGAGCGATTGGTCTGAGGTGTTTGAGTTCCATACATTATCAAATTATAAAGATATTACTTGGAAAAATCCAAAGCCATTTGGATTTGGATTAGATGATATTGAGATTGTTAATAAAGATACAATTATCATTAATACTAGATCATCTTACTTTATTGTTTCTACTGATGGTGGTAGT
>CAZIXJ010000146.1:0-6933 GCA_964542835.1 uncultured Hyphomicrobiales bacterium | reverse complement strand
AAACATAAAAAAATAACTTTTTTTTTATTGGCTTAAACACAAGGGTTTTGAGCTGCATAATGAACATATATTCATAAATGTCTTGGCGTAGGAATCAAAAAAGGCTCCCTAAAGGGAGCCTATAAATATATTGATTATGAGAAGTTAAGTGGTTATTTACTCAACAATAAATTTCTTATGTATCACATCATTATTTTGAATTGTGAGTTTTATGAAATATACTCCGCTTTGTAGCCCGGATACATCAATATTTTCATGCATAGTGCCTGAAAACACTGAATTACCGAGGATGTCAATGATTGCATACTCTCTAATCCGAATATCAGATTTTATTGTAAGAAAATCTGTTGCGGGAATGGGGTAGATTGTGATATTATTTGCTATTGTCTTCTGTTCTTTATACTCTGCTTTCTTTGGTGTTGGTGCTTGAATTGCAAGGAAGCCGTCATTTATCAAATACAAACTATCATGAGGAATAGTTACTTTCATACTATAATAATTACCGGCTGTAATACTTGATGGTACTACCCATTCGTAATAGCCCAAAGAATCAGCAATATTAGTTTCTAATGTTGTTTTTGTTTGTGTTTCTGCATTGTATATTTCAACAATAATGGAATCCTTTTCAAAATAATCAGTTATCCATGATACCAATACGGTATCTCCATGTAAAATTGTTTCATTATTATTGTTTACAATTATATTGCTATTTGCATACTCGAAAGTACTTAATAACAAAAATATTGAAACAATAAAAATACTTATATTTATTTTCTTAAACATAATTTTATTCCTCTAATTTATAAATTTAAAGATTTGTTTTGATGTTTCGGTGTGAAACATTATGAAATAGCTTGATTTCGGATGTCCGAAAAAATTAATTTGTTCGTGGCTTGTGCCTTGTGGGAGTCTGCCTTTCTGTATTGTATTTCCTGATATATCGGTAATCTGATAATTGATTTGCCGGTTAATATCAGGATTTACTTCAATTGTAAGTACATCATCGTAGTTATAAAACTCAGAAATAAGATTTTCACCATTTTGTGATACTTCCCTGTATGATGTGTTTAGTGTGTCATGTAAGTTGACACTTACCAGCATACCAGAATTCAGTATCATAATAATTTCTTTGTCACCTTTGAATACTGCTTGTTCAGGATAAATGCGGGTTGAAAGTCTAGAATGACTTTTGTCAATGTCTTGAAGTAATTCATTAGGATTATATAAAAAAGCTGGCTTTTTTTTCTCGGAATTATTTCCAGTAATCTTAAAAAGTTCTACAAAAAATGAGTATTGATTAGCAGTGTATAAAACATAATCCAAATTTTTGGAAACGACTGTTGATTTAGGTTGATATGTTATAGAACTGTTAATTGGTAAATTTATAATTTGGTTATTCTCAATATTATAAATAATATATTTATTGCAAAAATATTTATCATAGTAATTATGATGCATAATATCACTATTAACAAATTGATGATGCAATTTTGAATTATTATGAATATTTACTTCATCTGAATAAACATCTATTTCATAAGGAATACAATATGATTCATTGTCATAGATAAAAGCAAATATTTTACTGCCTGATTTATTGTACATTACTGACAATATTTCGTAACCTGATTCGATTTCATACTCTTTAATTTTATTTAATAAACTGTCATATACAAAAATATGTCCATCTTCAGTTGATACTAAAAATTCATCTTTTACAGGATTGCAGCATACATCTGAAACATTAGTACCTTTATGTCCGATAGCTAACATTTCGTTTGTAATAAAATCCCATATAAAAGCATAACGGTGGTCTGTAATTATTGCCCGTTTTGAAAAATTTGAAATATCTGCTTGGAAACGAAAATTAGATTTAGTAAAAAATTTATCTACTTTTGTATTAATGACTTTTTGATTTTCTAAATCCACAATACTAATAACATCATCATCATCATTATAGCCTCTATAACTAATTGTGAGCAAATATTTCTCATTGTCTGATAAAAATGTTGCATCTGGACTTACAGGATTACTCACCAACGACTTTATATATTCTTTTGTTTTATAATTATAGAGATCAACTCTACCTTTAGTAGAAGAAAAAGTAATGATATAATCATTTTTATAAAATAAATAGCTTGTTGGTATATATCCTGTTCTAAATTCAGAAACAACTGAATATGATTTGCTATCATAAATTACTGAAGCACCAGAAGTATCGGTAAATGCAATTACATCTGAATTGTTCTTTATACCTACACTTACAAAATCTTTGTGAACTAGTATTTTATTTAATTGATTAAAGTTATTTTGTTCTAAAACATACAAATAACAATCAATGTTAAGGGGATGTCCAACAGCAAATATTCTATTATTATACTCACTAAATTTTATAGTTTTTGCATTTGCATGATGTAAATCAATTTTTTCTAATTTATTATTTTTAATACTTAACTTAACTAAGTTATTATCGCTAATTAACAATGTATTATCATCAATAAATTCGAGATCAAAAATTTGTGATTCATATTCAAAAATATTTTTTACATGTTTTTTGTAAATATCCCATATAATAATATAATGTTTTTCATCACTATGATTACGTATCCAACCGTAAAGTGCAATCATACTTTTATCATTGTTAATATCTGAAATAGGACTATAGCTAATAATTTTATTATTCACTTTTAAGGTATCAGAGTATAACAACTCTTTTGTTTCGTTATTAATAATATTAATTGATGAATCATCATAATATTCATTAACGTAAATCAATGTATCTAATTTAATAAAATATGCTCTGTACCAATCATTTTCATAAAACTCAATCAAATTCCCATTATTAAGATCAATTGTTTGAATCCCTGTATAAGTATTCAAATATAAATAGTCATCAATAATAAAATTTGCTTTATTGATAATTGTTTCGGGTGCAATTAACCCGGATTTAACCCAATTTATCTCATTAGCATTAGCAAAAAGTACTAAAGATGTCAATATAATACAAAAAAATAAAGATTTCATAATAAACATTCCAAATTATTTTAAATTAATGTCCTAATCTAATGTTGATTTCAGCAGCCACTCCCGGTTCTTTTTTATAAATAATTGTATATTCAGAACCTTCTTGTATTACATCATAAGTAGTTGCATCGTCAAACATTAATAGGTCGAAATCGCTATATAAGCCATAATACCCAGCACCCCATAAAGAATAATCTTTATGTAATTCAGGTTTTTCTAATTCATATACTAATTCATCCCACTCTGAAAGCCACAGCCCAAATATCCATTTTCTCTTTTTAATTTCATGTCTCTTAAAATTGTGCCTTATTTTATTTGAACCATTATTTCTTTCAGATAAATAGTACGCTATGGTACCTCTTAATTCATCCGAATCTCTTACTAATTCTGATTTAAAAGTTTGTAATAACAATTGTAATGCATCACTTAGTCCATTTATTTCTTCTTCTTGATCTTCTTTTGAATTAATATCTATATCAATAAGAGCTATGGCATCTATTAACCAATTTATAAGTTTTGTATCACTTCTAGGATCTTCCGACTTATTATCATAAATATGAAATACTGATAGAATTGTTTGATCTTCAAGAATTTGATCAATTGTATATATTTCTCTACTATCATAAAAAGAAGTACCTTTTGGAACTCTGACACATTCTGCAGGAGAATGAAAACCATAATCAACAGTTTGCACTAAATTATTTTCATCCCATTTTACCCATTTTCCGTAATCAGGTAAAGTAGAAGTACTAGAATGAGAAATCGTTGCATGCCATACTCCAAGTAAGGGTTGTTTGAATCCAGAAATAGGTCCAATATACCTTCTTGGAAATTTTATATTATCAAATCTTTTGGTTTTTATTCTAATTCCAGGATTAGATGTAATTCCTTGAAGTTCTGGAATATTGGAGGAATAATGGATAAAATTAGATAATTCAGCACCAGATATACTTTTAATTCTTTCATGTGAGCCATCTGGATTATTTCTAATCTTAATCGAAAATTTTTGCATATTTGGCATCCATCTTTCTTTAGCATTTTCATCGTAATCAGAAACTAGAGTAATTTTCACCTGATTGCTAGAAGTTTTAACTGCATTAATTTTATCCCCATTAAACCTAATACCATAGTTATCAACCAATGGATGACCATCATGTCTAAGCCCATTAATATGACCATTATACTCACTTCTATCTTCAATTATAATATTATCCGGTAGCGTTGTTTCATCAACAGGATGACTAAAATGCAAGATGATTTGTGGAACAAATTTATGTAAATCACTAATATGCACAGGCCAATTTTCTGGACTTATTGACATAGGGTACAATAAACCCATACCAAAATTCTTATCTATATCATTATTTGGCCAAGTGTCTATTGTAGATTCAGAATCATAGTTAGGAGGTCTAAATTTCACCCAACTCATTTCGGCACCAGTTTCACCATCTAAATCTCTCTGTATTCTGTTTTTATGAATTGATATATATTCTATTATAAAATCAGTTGAAAGAACCCAATTTGTCTTTTTATCGTTATTTATTATTTCATCAAATTCTTCTAATGATAAAATAGATGGAGCCTCATAACCAGGTTCATTATTCCATGAATAATGTTTATAACCTGAATTCTCTTTTGAATATGTTGATATATTAACATTTGTACCTTTAAAAAAATATACCTCATTATACCTTTTGGTTACATGTCTATATCCATCCTCATCAACATTAATATATTTATTAAGACTATTGGGATTATAGGTTTTAACACCATTGCCTAATGTAACTATTTCGTTTAGAGTTCCTGGCGGCTCAGGTTCAAAATCAAGTCGTGCTATATTAATTGATGGGACATCTCCATTCTGATCTCTAGTTATTTCATATTCGAACTTATGAACTTTTCTTCTCACATATATAGTTAATTTGTTCTCACATCCGGGGTCAGTGCTTTTTACTTCAAGAGATTCATTTAGAGAATTGCCAAGCCAATTCTCAAAATTATATTGATTATATTTCCAACCTTTTTTAATTCTAACTCTTGAGTCAAATATACCTGCGATTTCGTAGTTGTTACTATTTAACTGCCCTGTTATCTGTGCAATCTTGGAAGAGTTTGGATATGTTACAGATGCAACTGCTGCACTGCATTGTTTTAGGTTATGAGTAACAGTTGTTTGGGTTAATGTTTGTGGTTGTCCGTCAAAATTAATTGTTCCTCCGAACATACCAAAAGGGTTTTCATTATCATCCGTAGGACTATATACTTTTACAATTTCAACTTCCAGAGTTACATCTGAACATGACGGATTGTGCAAATCTCCTTTTGCTCCAATTTGCCATGAACCGAATTGATTGCCGGAATTAGGAAGTATGTCAGACCTTCCTACTATCATCATAGGTTCGGTAGATTCATCGTGATTAGGATTTTCAGATATCCATTCTCTAAATTCTACTGCATCGCATGGTATATAATCAACCATCAACGGGGCGTCATTATATCTGCGATATGTATAAACACCGGGACTTATCTCTTGTTCATAATTTGTTACTTGAACGTAAGAGCATGTATCTTCACTCCAAAGATGTGTGTTTTCATCATAAACCATAGCCGGTTCGACAGTTAGCGTATCTAAAGGAATCTCTTCGTATAAGGCAATAAATTCCATTGTATGCAACTCTTTCAAATCGGCGCAATCCGGAGTTAGCATGATTTGATTATTATTAATTGTAATGAAATCATGATGATGCGGAACTGCCCACTCTTTAAAGCTTACTGTATCATTATATAAGGGTACCGTAATATAAGCGGTATCTCCCGGAGTAATAACTCTATCTCCTGTACCCAATAATGGCCCCATATTAAGAGGAATAGCCTTGTTTGTGTCTATATGTCTAGCTGAGGCATTAAAAAACACTTGATCAAGAACCTTGAAGTTATAAAAATAGTTTTCTGAATATTGGTTAGATATATAATTAAGATTAATTTTTATATAATAATTTTCACCTAAATCATAACTGTTTACAGGTGAAATATTTATAAATCTATTATTATCAGAACTTTGAATATTTATTGGAACTGAAATATTTTCATAAGTGCATGTATTATTTAAAGTATCGCTAATTTTATCTCCTACTTTATATAATTTAAAAACTGAATCTAACGATAGAGAACCTAATGAGAAATCCTTATTAAATTCAACGTAAAATTCTTCACTACAATCAATTATTGAATTATCGGATAAATTAATATTTTTTATTGACAAAGGATAACTGATAGTTGTAAAATAATTTCTTATTAAAGTATCCTGAACTATCATTGTATCAATTCCATCCGGTTTTGAAGTATCAGGCTTTAAAAGTTTGAAGTTATCTCCAAATCGTAGAGAATAAGTATTCTCAAAATCAAGTTCTTCTCTTAAAGCAATTAATATCGTTGTTGAATCTACTACAAGTAAATCAATAGGCACTGATAATCTTAATTGTAAAGTGTCATTAGTATAATCATAATAATCATCTTTAAATAATGATATTGCCGGTAGTTGGGAAAAATCATAAACTGAATCAATCATTACTCTTGATGAATCGACAACATGTGGTGATGTTGTATAAAAAGTTGAAGTATCTATTGGGAATTCAGTTTGAATTCTCATTTGTGGAGTTCTGCTTACTTCTTCTGCTCCAAGCTGTGGTTTTACCACTGTAATATTTTGAGCATTTAGAGTAAAAATGCTCAATATTAAAAATAAAAATATTTGTTTCATAGTTATTATCACTTTTTAATTATTAAAATATACAAAATTATTTTCACATAGACGCAAATAAAATATTATACGTCTTCAACAACAGTGCTGTTAGAGCAGCACTTTAAGCCATAGGCAAGGGGAATCAATTAATTAAAATTGTTGGTTCC
>CAZIXJ010000145.1:1673-6968 GCA_964542835.1 uncultured Hyphomicrobiales bacterium | reverse complement strand
ATCCGTCATTATCAAGAACTACTAATATAAGAATATTTTTTGTATATTTGCAAACATTTTTTTTAATTTTTTTAGATTTTTATGAAATTTATTTTTTATATCCTGCTCTTCGCTTTTGTAACTGCTAATTTTAACGGCTGTATTATGGTAAAGCATGAAGAAAATGAGGAAATAAAGCAGGAAATTACGCTCAGCCCCAAGCCCGAAGTGAAAATGTCTGATAATCTTGTCAGGTCATACAAAGGTGATATGATTACTTTTCTCCCTGAAGACTGGTTCTTAATTGACGTGGAAGAAAAAGTCTCATCCGATATTATTGCAGTCGCAGTTAATCCCGATTACAATTTAAGTGCAGTATTCTCTGTACTGAGAAATGATATTACTCTCTCGGCAATAGTAGAAAAAGAAGGTCTCTTCGGTCTGGCAAGAGCTGCGATGGACAGACGTGCAAGAAAATCCGGCGGAAATGTCAAACTTTCCGGTAAATATCAAAAAATCAGCATAGGTAATCAGGAATTTGTAAAATATGAATTTACTACTACTTCAGGAGCAATTAATGCACAGGCTGTAGTATTTTCATCTGCTACAAATGAATTTTATGAATTTGCACTTGTGCCCGTTATTGTAAATGGTAACCCTTTGCCACCTGCTGATTATACCGAAGATATTTTTCAATCATTTTTATCCTCAATTAAATATTAAATTAGCTATGAATATTTCTTCTGATACGCAAAACGTAATAAAAGCCTTAGAATACATTAGCGGAAATTCACTCCGAAAGCCCAAAGACTTGTCGCTTGTTATCGAGGTTCATCCCATCTTAATAATCTTATATTTACGGGTAAATCCGTTTGGAATCTGCAATCCAAACTAAAAAAAATCACTTCATCCGATGAAGGGGCAATCCTTATTCAGCAAGAGCTTTATAAAGGTATTGAAAGAATGAAAGAAATTATCACCGAAGTAATCCGCAATGCCGATGATGATTCAAATAAAAGATTTGAAGATGTTTATCTTGCTGATACCAAAGGCACTCTAAAAAACCTTATAGATTTGAGCTTCGATTTATCAATGTTCAAAGAATTGCAGAATCAACTCAAGAAAAAATAATCCTCATAAATTTAAAAAAATAATTATTTGTAAAAAAAGTTTTTTATTTACAGATAGATTTATTATATTGAAAAACAATTATATGAATGCAACGTTATTTAGTTTAGTCTTTGCACAAATAATTATTTTCATATGCTGCGTTTGAATTTAAGACTATATATATATAAATAAAAATGTGTTTAACAACTAATAATAAGGATTATGCTTATGTCTTTATTGAAACAAAAATTATCAGAACTATTGCCTTCACAGGCAGCTGAAGTTCAGGAATTTGTAAAAGATAACGCTAATAAGGTTGTATCTGAAGTATCCGTAAAACAGGTTTACGGCGGCACAAGAGGCGTAAAAAGTCTCGTATGCGACACATCAGAAGTTCCTCCTGACAAAGGATTGATAATAAGAGGGATAGAACTGAAAGAGCTTTATGAAAAGCTGCCTGAAGAAATTATGTGGCTGCTGCTCACAGGCTCTCTACCAAACAATGCAGAACTGAAAGAACTTCAGGACGAGCTGAACAGCAAATCCGAAATACCTGATTACGTATGGAATGTGCTTGATGCTATGCCGGCTGACGCTCATCCTATGACGATGTTTAATACCGGAATACTTGCCATGCAGAACGAATCGGTATTTGCAAAAGAATATGCTGCAGGCAAACTTAAGAAAGAAGATTTCTGGAAACCTACACTGGACGACTATATTAATCTTGTTGCAAAATTACCAAATCTTGCTGCTTATGTTTACAGAAAAAGATTTGATAAAGGCAATAGAATTGAACCTAAAAAAGGCGTTGACTGGTCTGAGAATTTTGTGCATATGCTGGGTCTCAATGATGACAAGGGAGAATTTACAAAACTGATGCGTTTGTATATGGTGCTCCACAGCGACCACGAAGGCGGTAATGCAAGTGCCTATACTTCAACGGTAGTTAATTCTACTCTTGCTGATTTGTATTATTCACTTTCTGCGGGACTTAATGCTCTTGCAGGACCTCTTCACGGACTTGCAAACCAGAATTGCCTGAAATGGGTACTCGACGTAATGGATAAATTTAACGGCGCACCCGGCAAAGAAGAACTCGAAAAATTTGCTTGGGATACATTAAATTCAGGACAGGTAATACCCGGTTACGGACACGCAGTATTGAGAATTACCGACCCGAGATTTACAGCATTCCTTGAATTCGGTAAAAAGTATATGAATGACGACCCTGTATTCAAAACAGTTTCAAATGTATTTGACGTAGTACCGGGCGTATTAAAAACAGTACAAAAAATTAAAGATCCATGGCCTAACGTAGATGCAGGCTCCGGTGCATTACTCTATCATTATGGATTAAAAGAATTTAGTTATTACACTGTATTATTCAGTGTATCCAGAGCATTGGGAATTGGCGCTCAGGCAGTAGTATCAAGAGCTTACGGTTTGCCGATTACCCGTCCTAAATCAATGCCTACAAAAAAATATATGGAAATGGTAAAATAAATTTTTCTCTTCCTTTTTGTAATATTAAATTTTTAACCTCTTGCCAAAAGCGAGAGGTTTTATTTTTATACGAATTTGCCAGCAAGAATAGCAGTATATTGCAGGTATTTTTTAAGCGTCTTTGCTCGTTTTTTATTATCATATTCTTGGTGGCAGTTTAGTATTATATACTCACATAAGATTGCTCCCCTTTTTTTTTAAAGTTGGAAAACAACCGAGATTAAAAGATTTAGTGATTTATACTAAGTTGCTTTCAAACATTCAAGAGAAAACATCTGATTCCCAAACTCCGATTTGGGAATCCCATTGCGAAACCTGTGCTGAGCGTCGTCGAAGTATCGGAGTTTCGCAATGAGAGTATTTTTTGTTGTTCTGAAGAATGTTATATAGATGAAAGCGAATTGGTATAAGAGGCTGTGCAAAAACTATGAATTATACCCGAAAACAACTCTGAATGAAGTGAAGGCTTTTGTTTTAATGGGACTTTCTGCATTTTTCAGTAGCTTTTCTACTTCAGAAATACAAGTTATTGTGTATTTTCTTATGTGATAATTAATTTTGTCCAAAAATTTTAAATTAGCTCAAACTAATTTGATATAAATATCGTATTTATTTAAATATTGATTTGCAGTTATATGCAGATTTTTGAATATAAATTTTGATAATCATCAATAAAAGAACTAATATTAACTAATTTAAGGTATATAAATGTCGAGAATGATACTTCTAATTTCAATTACTTTTTGTATGTTTGCGATGCAGATTTTTGCAGGGACATACTCAGGTGGAGACGGATCCTCGGGAAATCCATACCAAATTTCAAATACTGATGACTTAATCGAACTATCAAACACATCAGGAGATTGGGGTTCTTACTTTGAACAGACTGCCAATATATCATTTGATTCGGATGAAACTCAGGTTGATTGGGACGGCGATGGCACAGCCGATTGGGATGCTCAGGACCAACTCGGTTTCAACCCTATTGGTAATTCAGGAACTAATTTTACCGGTGAATACGACGGACAAAACAATACAATATCCAATCTATATATTGATAAATCAAGCCTTTATACCGGTTTTTTTGGTGGAATTAATGGTGGTGTATTAGAAAACTTAGGTTTAATAAATATTGATATAAATGGAGGAGTATATACTGGTGGTTTTAGTGGTAATATAGCTTATTCAACTGTTGAAAATTGTTACACAACCGGCTCAGTAAATGGAGGAGCATATACTGGTGGTTTTGCAGGAGGAGTTTCTTATTCAACAATCACCAATAGTTATAATTCTGCTGATGTTACCGGAGCTAGTTTTTATGCAGCAGGCTTTATTGGTCATCATGCACAATCAACTGTCAGAAGATGTTTTAATATTGGAGATGTATCAAGTAGTAGCAATTATGCTTCAGGTTTTTTTGGTGCTAACTTTAATTCAACAGTAAGTAATAGTTACACCTTAGGTAATGTTAACCGCACTTCCGGGAGTGGAACAAATTTTTCAGCATTTAGCAGTCTTACAAGCAACTCTACAATAGAAAATTCATATAGTACAGGATCAGTTACTTATGATAGTGGTACAGATCCTGCCGACAGAGGTTTTGTAATAGATATTTATGGAAATAATACTTTTACAGATAATTTCTTCGATAGCGAGGCATCTAATCAAAGTTCCGGTACAGGAGCAACAGCTAAAACAACATCTGAAATGAAAAATATTGAAACATTTACTGATGAAACTACAGTAGGGCTTGATAACGCTTGGGATTTTGCAGATAATCCAAACGATGATGCTGCAAATAATGACTATTGGACTATTAACAGCATAGATAATAATGGTTACCCTACATTAAAATGGCAGGGATATGCAAATGGAATACTACCGATATTATCAACCAATAACATCCAAATCATCGGAGACAGCAAAGCCAAAACAGGCGGAACGATTACAGATGGGGGCGAAGCGGCAATTACTCAAAAAGGAGTATGCTGGAATACATCAGGAACTCCAACAATATCTGATAATTTCACAAATGAAGGTTCAGGGGATTCTGAATACGAATCAATTATGAACGGACTAACAGTAAATACTCAATATTACGTAAGAGCCTATGCAACAAATTCATACGGCACAGGTTACGGCGATGAAAAGACATTTATTTATACAGCAATACCAACTTTACCTGAGTGGGGGTTGATTATATTGGGAAGTCTTCTGGCATTCTTTGCAGTGAGGAAGATGCTTGTGTAAACAACATTTTAATAAGAAAAAACTGTAAAAAAGTTTTCCTTCTGATGAAAATGCAAAAGAAGAGTCCGGTAATAGCTTTTATACGGGACTCTTCTTTTTTCTTATAATAAAAATTTACTCTGTGTCATTTTTATAAGATAGTATCTTCTTATAAATAGTTTGCTATATTTCAAATGTTATGAGTATAGCTTCTTTTGCGACATTTTCGCCTGAATCAACGTGGATTTTTCCAATTTTGCCTGATAAATGAGATTTAAGCAAATTTCGCATTTTCATTGCTTCCAGAATTAGCAACTTGTCGCCCTCATTTACGAAATCGCCTTCACTTACATATATTTCACGAATTGTTCCCGGAATAAAAGCCCGGATAATATGTTTTTCACGAGGCTTATAGGGTTTCCTGCTCAGAAATTTTTTCGTAATTTTAGTTTTATAATGCGTATCGTCTAT
>CAZIXJ010000145.1:0-1663 GCA_964542835.1 uncultured Hyphomicrobiales bacterium | reverse complement strand
GATTAAAATGGTGGAATACCATGCTTTTTCTTGAGAGAGAAGTCTCTTTTGTTTGCCGATATTTTCAGTGAATGTATCACGTGGTCTCTTGTTTCTTCGGGTAAAATTACAGAATCAATATATCCTGCTGCGGCAGCTTTATATGGATTTGCAAATTTTTCAGTATATTCCTGTACTTTTTCCTGTCTCATCGCTTCAGGATTTTTTGCATTTGCAATTTCCTTTCTGAATATTATATTTGCAGCTCCTTCAGGTCCCATTACGGCAATTTCCGAAGTAGGATAAGCCAATACGAAATCAGCACCAAGATGCTTGGAGCACATTGCAATATATCCGCCGCCATATGCTTTCCTTAATATTACGGTGATTTTCGGCACTGTAGCTTCGCTGTAAGCATAAAGGATTTTAGCTCCGTGCCTTATTACACCGGCGTGTTCCTGATCCACTCCCGGCAAATATCCCGGCAAATCGACAAGTGTAAGAAGCGGGATATTGAAAGAATCACAGAAGCGGATAAATCGTGCAGCTTTATCCGATGAATCCACATCCAGCACTCCTGCCAGTACAAGAGGCTGATTACCGACTATTCCTACGGTACTTCCGTCTATTCTCGCAAATCCTACTACGATATTTGCAGCCCAGTTTTCCTGTATTTCCAGGAAATCGGAATCATCTGATATTGACTTTATAATATCTCTTACGTCGTAAGGTTCGCGGGAGTTCTGCGGTATGATTTGATTAATATTAAACTCGGATTTTGGCAGTAAAGGATTAAATTTATCAGGCTTTTTCTCATTATTCCATGGAATAAATGTGAATAATTTCTTAATCTGAGAAAAGCATTCATATTCTGATTCGGCAAAGAAGTGAGCATTACCGGATATTTCGGAATTTACTTTAGCTCCGCCCAAGTCTTCCATTGAAATTTCTTCACCGAGTACAGTTTTTATTACTTCAGGTCCTGTAATGAACATCTTTGAAATTTTGTCCACTACGAAAACAAAATCTGTAAGAGCAGGTGAATATACAGCACCACCCGCACAAGGACCGAGAATTACGGAAATCTGTGGGATTACACCTGAAGCACGGGTATTTCTGTAGAATATTTCGCCGTATCCTGCAAGGGAGTTTACTCCTTCCTGTATTCTTGCTCCGCCGGAATCATTAATACCGATAAGCGGTACTCCGAGCTTAATTGCGTGGTCCATAATTTTTGTGATTTTTCTTGCGTGAGCAAGCCCGAGCGAACCACCTGCAACAGTGAAATCCTGTGCATATATGCAAATAGGATGCCCTTCTATTTCGCCTGTGCCTGTAATCACACCATCTCCGGGAAGATATTTTTTGTCAAGACCGAAATCTTCGCCCTTATGCTCTACGAACAAATCATATTCGTGGAATGTACCTTCATCCAGCAGAGCTTCTATACGCTGCCGGGCAGTGAGCTTACCCATCTGCTTCTGTTTTTCTACGTACTTATCACCTCCGCCCTGCGAAGCAGTGGATTTTTTCTTAAAAAAATCTACAATTCTTGATCTGAATGACATAATAAAGTCCTTTAAAATTTGTAATTTATCAATCTAAATATACAAGAATATTTTTAATAAAAAAAATATTATAAGCATTATCTTTTTAAAATAATAGTAAGTATAGTAAAAATTTC
>CAZIXJ010000144.1:0-6994 GCA_964542835.1 uncultured Hyphomicrobiales bacterium | reverse complement strand
ATTTATTTTGTGAAGTTAGGAAATAGTGTAAAGAAATTTATTAAAAATTAAAATTAATATGTCGGTGGGCTTTATGCCCTCCGGCTTTTGTTTGATTAATAAGGAGAATGTCATGAAAATTATGTTAACTATATTATTATTGTCAATATTGACATTGAAATCCGAAATAAATGAACCGGATTTTATTTGGGAAACAAGAACTGCTATCTCTGAGCTGCAAAATATAAATTCCAAATCATTAGAAAATAAAAAAATATTTATTGATACAGATTCCGTTTTTATCACATACTCATATTCAAATAATAATAAGGATAGCTTATTAAATTCAATTGGTATGGTTATATTTAATTTAAATGGTAATTACATTAATAATTATGAATATACAGACTCAGAGCGAAAATCGTCTATTTTTGAAATTTTTTTAAAAGATGATTTTTATAGGTTTTATCTTCGAGAGGGAATTAGATATAATTATAGAAGTTATATCTATATAAAAGAGTTTGAAAAAGATTTTTCTTTGTTAAATGATTTGACTAAAAAAACTGAATTTCCATATTCGGCAACTAGTGTATTAGCCGGTTATGATATGCCTTTTATAGATAATAAATTATACTATACATGTGATACAAATTACTTGGATGAGAACAATCAAAATCTACATATTGTATATGATAAAATGTTCATACTGGATACAGCTTATAATCGAACTTCAGTTAATTTAGATACCGCAAATGTCAAATATACATATGACAAAAGATTTTCACCTAACAGATTGTTTAAGTATGATGAGCAGCATTTGCTTTATTCTTTAATAGGTCCCAAAATTGATTCAGAGAATAAATATCAAATTATTTGTGTTACTGACTTAAATGCAAATATTGAAAAACAAATGAAAATTGAATTAAATGATTACAGTTTGTTGTCAGTAGATTATCTTGGCAAGGATAACAGCACATTGTTTTTTAATAGTACAGTTAAATCATTAGACTCCGAAGAATATTTGGAATGCCAGATTTCTCTGGATGAAAATCTCAATATGATAGGATATGAAATCATTCCGGATTCCGGCTTTACTGCCGTGGGTAGAATAATGCTAAAAGACAGAAAACAAATATTGGAATACGGAGTAATTTATGATGATATTTTTGCACCTGATTACGGGTGGTGGTATGCGTATAGATTATATGATTATGCCGGAAATATTTTAGGTACATATCGTTGGTATTATGAAAATGAAAGAAATGATAAAATATTTCATGCAAGATATTTGGGTAATGATGAAATTGTTATCGTAGGAGATGAGTTTGATGAAGTATATCTGGCGAAAATCAAGTTGCCTGAGATTACATCAGTAGAATTAAAAACAATAGAGGATAAAATAAGTATTTACCCAAACCCTGTTAATGATTATCTAAACATTTCCTTAGATAACAATTATTTTGATAGTAATGCTAATATAAAAATACTTGATATTTTTGGAAATGAAGCGCTTTCAAAAGTTGCAAAAAGTAATGATATTAGTGTTAACGTAAACAAACTATCAGCAGGCAGTTATTTTGTGAAAATCATTGGAAATAACGAACATATTTATACATTAAAATTTATAAAACAATAAACGAGGGTAAATTATGAAAATATATATATTGCTTTTGATTTTTGGTTCAGCATTTTTATATGCAGAAAATCCAAATGTACTATGGGAACATACATTCTATTCTGATTCAATACAAGTACCGTCTTATGGCAATATTTATGAGACTTCAGACGGATACTATTTCGAAATAACCGGACCGGACCATTATTTCCGAATAGATTCTTCAAGTACAAGAATAGTATCTTCATTAAATTATGTTAGCAAAATTGGACATGAATTGGATACAATATCTTTTATAAGGTTTGGTGCCTTAGGAATTGAATATTATGACCAATACAGAAAGAGATATTTTTCAAGTACAAGATATTATAAATTGGGAAAAAGATATAATATAATTGAAATTGACGATGATAGAAATGTAGAATCAATTTACAGAGATACTGTAAATCCTTACTTTCCACCTTATAGCAAACCATTTTGGGGCAAAGACACAATATATTATTTAGTATATAACGATGAATTTACAGATGCATCATTAGAATGTTATGATTATAATTTAACTCATTTGAAAAGCTACAAAATGGAATTTGATTCAATTCCATATCCTGTTAATTTTAAATGGTTGGATTTTTCCTCTATGAACGAAGAGGGGAATTTGCTGTTTGCATATATGTATGAAGGTGATCCGGATAGATATGTAATATGCAGGTTTGCAAATACAGGAAAATATATATCTTCCAATGTATGTGATAGGTATTATGATAACAATAAATACTCTAATGGCTTTATTAACCCAGAAGGTGATGAAATATATTCAATGATAATTGAATACCAGCCTACAGCAAAAGAGTATTATACTTGGCAGAGGTATGTTACTCTAAAAGGATTTGATAAGGATATAAACAAATTATGGGAAACAGAAATAGAATTTGAGGAGGATTATTGGGTGAAGGGTTTCACATACAATAAGTTTACAAACAGAATAATAATATTTGGCACAAAATATTTGGAGCCATTCAATCCAAAAACACAACAGCCAAGAATTTCATGTTTTTTTATAGGTGAGTATGATAAAGATGGTAATCATATAAGGAATTTTGAGTGGATACCTGAAGGAGAGGAATCCTTAAAATGGTCGGTTATACATAAATTACATGTAAATAGTGAAGGCAATTATGTTTTATTGGGTACACTTTATAGTTATATACACATATTCATGGCAGAAATTGAGCCAATTCCTACTTCAGTAGAAGAAAACTACATTTCTGAAAGTAATTTTACAATTTCTCCCAATCCCGCATCGGATTATATTGAGATAACAATTAGCAACAAAGGGCTTCAGCCCTTTGCAAATAGCGAGGAGATTGCGATATATGATGTGCTTGGGAATGTGGTTTGGAAATCCAACTCTGTGGCTTTACAGACGACCCACCGGGTCGTCTCTACAACGGAGCGGATTGATATTTCGCATCTCCCTAGTGGTGTGTATTTCGTGAGGATTGGTGAAAGAGTGGAGAAATTTGTGAAGAAGTAAAGGAAAGATGACTTCGAGAACCTCAGCCACCTGAAAAGGCTCAACAAAGTTGCCTGAGGCTCTCGAAGGCAACGGCTGTCAGTAGTAGAATTTTGTCAGTATGTGTCGGCTTTTCCGACCCTTAATAGGTCTGGATGAAACCAGACCCTACAAAACAAGAATTACACTCAATAAAACCGTAGATACAAGGCATGCCTTGTATCTACAAATATTATCCTCTTTTGCAATCCGATATTTCAGAAAAATCGGATGAACGTGGCATTTGTTTTGTATTATTCGGGATTTTCCTTTTCAAGTATAATAGTTACCGGACCGTCGTTGGTCAGAGAAACTTCCATCATAGCACCAAATTTTCCGAATTTCGTGCTAATATCAGATTTTGAAATTTTATTGCAGAAATTCTCAAATAAAACCGCTGCTTCATCCGGCTTTGCTGCGTCTGTATAGCTTGGGCGAAATCCTTTTTTTGCATTACCGTATAAAGTAAAATTAGGAACTATCAGTATTTCACCGTTAATATCTTTCACCGATAAATTCATTTTATCATTTTCATCTTCAAATATTCTCAAATTTACGAGTTTATTGATAATCCAATCATAAATCTTTTCGTCATCATTATATTTAAATCCCGCCAATACAAGCAAACCCTTATCTATTGAGCTGTAAATCTCATTGTCAATCTTTACGGATGCATTTAATACTCTTTGAATTACCAGTTTCATAATTCACCTGAATAAATAAATCTACAAAAAAACATATTACAAATTTAAAATATTTGCACAATAATCTTTAATTAATTCATAAAATTTCTTATATTTGGTTTAATGTTTTGTTTAATCTATAATAAAAAATTCTATGAAAAAATTCACATCCATTATCATTATTACTATAATGATGTTCGTAAACGCGGGAATTCTACTCGCCTGTACTAATTTTCTAATTACAAAAGGAGCCAGTACAGACGGTTCTAATATTATTACTTATGCTGCTGATTCTCATCAGCTATATGGTGCTTTATACTTTTGGCCCGCTGCTGATTACGATGACGGAGACATGCTTGATATTTACGAATGGGATACAGGAAAATATCTCGGGGAAATAGAGCAGGTTTCTCACACTTATCAGGTAACGGGAAATATGAATGAAAATCAGGTGATAATCGGTGAAACTACATATGGCGGACTTGATACTCTCGGGCAGCAAGATGGCGCTATTATGGATTATGGTTCACTGATTTATGTTACTTTGCAAAGAGCCGAAACTGCACGCGATGCAATGAAAATTATGACTGAACTCGTAGAGAAATACGGCTATGCCAGTTCAGGTGAATCATTTTCTATTGCTGATGAAAATGAAGTCTGGATAATGGAGCTTATCGGCAAAGGCAACTTTGAAAAAGGTGCTGTTTGGGTAGCTCTTCAGGTTCCTGACGGATATATTTGTTCTCATGCCAATCAGGCAAGAATTACTACATTTGATTATCAGGAAGAAAATAACTGGAATGACCCAAATCAGACTACATTCAATTCTTCCGACGTAATTTCATTTGCCAAAAAGTATAATTTATATGAGGGCAGCGATGAAGAATTTAGTTTTTCTGATGTATATGCTCCCGTTGATTTTGGTGGAGCAAGATTTTGCGAAATGAGGGTTTGGTCTTTTTATAAATATACTAATGAAGAATTTAAAAATAATGAAGATTATTTTGAATATTCCAAAGGAAATATCGAACACGATGAAAAAGTAGATGCCGGAATGACCCAAACTCCTGAAACATTTGCAAAAAACAGAATGCCTTTATGGATAAAACCTGACCAAAAAGTTTCTGCACACGATGCTATGAATTATATGAGAGACCATCTTGATGGAACTGAGCTTGATATGAGTAAAGATGCAGGCGCAGGACCTTACGAAAAGCCATACAGATGGAGACCAATGACATGGGAAATTGACGGCGTGAAATGCTTCAATGAAAGAACTATCGCTACACAGCAAACCGGATTTTCTTTTGTGGCACAGGCTCGTCCGGGTTACCCTGACCATATCGGCGGTATTTTCTGGTTTGGTGTGGATGATGCAGCAAGCTCGGTATATACTCCGATTTATGCAGGAACTACTGATATTCCTTATGTATTCAGAGAAGGAAACGGTACTATGATGGATTGGTCGGAAAACTCAGGTTTCTGGATTTTTAATCAGGTTACAAATCTTGCTTATACCAGATACAATATGATTCATCCTGAAATAAGCGATTATCAGCAGGCACTTGAAAAAAAATATTTTGCTTACACTTCTGTAATTGATAATGCTGCAAAAGAGCTTTATAAGCAGAATCCGGCAATGGGAAGAGAATTTCTTACAGACTTTACCGTAAATACGGCAACTAAGCTTGTAAAAGACTGGAAAGAGTTTTATCAGTATCTTTTTATGAAGTATGTAGATGGAAACGTAAAGAAATCTGAAAATATGAGATTGATTGATAATGGTAACGGAAAAAATATCCCTCAGGTTACGTTCCCTGGATATGATGAACAATGGTACAGAAATTTGATAGAACAAACAGGCGATCAATTCGTTCAGCCGGGGCAATAAAATCAGCACTTAATTGAATATTTCAACCCGAAAGATTGAATTAATTTTTCGGGTTGAATTTTATATATTCGAGCAAATCATTAACTGCCTGAGTAGGAGTAGTTTCTGCATTCAGCACTTTATTTTCGTAATTTTTTATCATTTGTTCAATAGCAGTATCACGATATATCATATTTAAAATACTTTCCTCAAGCATAGAATACATCCAGTGAGTAGTTTGCTCCTTTCTTCTTTTTTGAAAAACTCCTGAATCTTTCGTATTTATTAAAAATTCATTTATCATAGTCCATACATCTTCTATTCCCTGATTTTTAAGAGCAGAGCACAGGCTAACACGTGTATCCCAACCTTCGGTAGCATTTGTAAGTAACTGAAGTGCATTTTGATATTCTCTTTTTGTTATTTCAGCTTTGGTTTTATTATTTCCTTCGGCTTTATTAATTACAATAGCATCAGCAATTTCTACAACTCCTTTTTTAATTCCCTGAAGTTCATCGCCTGAGCCGGGTATTAAAAGCAGCATAAAAAAATCAACCATTGAGCGAACTGTGATTTCGCTCTGTCCCACTCCGATAGTTTCTATCAGGATAACGTCATATCCGGCAGCTTCGCATGCAAGAATAGTCTCTCTTGTTTTTCGCGTTACACCGCCAAGCGTACCACCTGATGCGGATGGTCTGATGAATGAATTTTTATGCCTCGCCAGCTCTTCCATTCTTGTTTTATCACCGAGTACCGAGCCTTTAGAAATAGAGCTGCTTGGGTCAACTGCAAGAACAGCTACTTTAAGTCCGTTATTACATAAGTAAAGACCAAATGATTCGATAAATGTGCTTTTTCCGGCACCGGGAGGACCTGTGATTCCAATTCTTACCGAATTGCCTGATTCGGGTAAAATATTTTTAATTACTTCCTGAGCCATTTGAATATGTTTTTTTGAATTGCTCTCTATGAGCGTAATAGCCTTTGAAAGCATTACCATATCTTTATTCAAAATTCCCTGAACGTAGTCTGCGGTAGTAAATTTCTTTTTTCCGGTTTTCTTAATATTTTCAGCTTTTATTTTATCCTCTTCTTCTTTTGTAATACCACGCATTACATTCGAAGTGTATTTATCATCAGCATTTTCAGGCACCCATTCCGGTCTGTTAGTATCTTTATTCATTTTATTTACAATTTAATAAATTCATATTTCTTTTTATTAATTAGAATAATTTAAAACTAATAAAAATTAATATAATAAAAAAATTTTGTATTTATAGATTCTTATTATA
>CAZIXJ010000143.1:0-7034 GCA_964542835.1 uncultured Hyphomicrobiales bacterium | reverse complement strand
CACCCCGCTTTTGAAAATCACAGATTTTCAAAACCACCCCTCAAGAGGGGAATTTCTTATTTGAATGCTCATTCATCAATTTCAGATGTCCCACATCTTTGAGAGTGTCGGACATCTATTTATCATCAAGTCTTGCAGGAAGATTGCTAAACCCGTGCTGCTCTTAGTCTAAGTCAAAGTACAACTTTTCTGAAACCTGCATTGCGAAATCGGAGTTTCGCAATGAGAGTGAATAATTCACTAGCCCCCGAGATTTAGAGGCTGTGTGAAAATAGCAAGACAAGAAGAATTGATGCCCCTCACCCCTTAAATTTGCCGGTGGTTAATTTAAGGCTCTCCCAGCGGGAGAGGGAGTTTTAGGAGATTACATTTTTGATAATATTTGGATTTCATCGTTTTCAAACACCCTCTTTATCTCGGGGTAGCATCATCTCTTTTATATTCAAAGCTTTAGTATGAAATATCACACCCCGCTGCTTCTCAGCACCCCTCAAGAGGGGAATTTTGGAGCTAAAATTAAATAACGGTATTTTATTGCATATAAATATAAATTAAAAAAACTCCCCCATTCTAAAATGAGAGAGTTTTTATATTTTATGAAATAAGATTGGACTTATTTTTCAAGTTCATAACCCATTGTGTATGATTCTTTCCATGTAGTAAAGCCATCTACACCGTTAATCAAGTTATAAATCATCCCGTTAGCTCCGTAAAGCAATGATTTTGCATCATATCCCAATACTCTCAGATAAGCAGCAACATGTGAGCTTGTCTGTCCTGTATAGCAATAAACTACAACAGGTTTTTCGGTAGAAAGAGTTTTAAGAGATGCTGATAATTTTAAATCATTCTTAGGAGTGTACTGAATAGCACCCGGAATATGTCCCGGATCATCATAATGCTCAACTTTCCAGTAATTAACGATATAATAATTATCCAATGCACCGAAAACTTCACTGCTAGGAATTCTTGCCGGAGTATATCCTTCAGCAAGCACTTCTCTTACTCTTGCTTCAAGAATAGCAGCTCCGGTAGTTTCGCCAGTGTTAATTTCAGGCATATCGCCGGCTTCAGCTTTTTCAGTTACGTCAGTAGTGATCTGAGTAGCTCTGTCGTTGCCGATTCCATTCATCCAAGGAGCATTAGTTTCTTCAGACCATGAAGACATTCCAAATTTCAAAGTGAATATATTATCATAACCTAATAATCTCATAAGACTTGTACCCCATGATGCTGACTGACCTGAGTAGCATGCAACTGCAATTTTGTCATAGTCATCAGGGTTAATATCATTTTCCAGATAATCCAAAAGATCACCGAGAGATACATTCACTGCACCCGGAATATGACCATTTGCATAGTCAGCAGCAGCACGTACGTCTATTACGTGAACCTGTCCGGTTGCATTAAGTGTGTTTACGTCTGTCGCTGTAATCATAGCAGGAGCAGCGGTATTTACATAGTCAGTAGTTGATTCGACATACTCAGCGAGTATCTCGGATTCCATCTTCTCATCAGACGGGTCATTTGAGTCGTCCGAACATGACACTATGAAAGCAAGTGCCAGTATCATTGCTAAAAGTTTAGAATACTTGTGTAACATAAGTTAACCTTTTATTAAATAATTAAACAAAACAAAAAATATTTTCTTTTTACTGGGCTCCCCAGCCATCAGGAAGTTTACCATCTACAGTTATTTCCTTAGTTGCTGAAATTTCCCAGTCTCTCAAATCTTCCTCGAAAAGATAAAGTTCTTTATTAGTACCGTCTTCGAGTATATGGCAATTGTCATAACATTTTCCACCCTGAGCTACTTCTGTTCTCGTGGTCCATTTGATAATATTGTGTGGAGTAGTATAATTCCATGTAGGATGAGCATCAAAATTCGGATATTCATCAAGGTCATACTGTTCCCACTGGTCAGGAGCAGCCGGGTTTCTTCTTACAAGAGCCATATTGAAATCTTTAAGTTCAGGAAGAGGATTCATAGCAATTTTGAAGTCCTGATAAGAAGTAATTCTTGCTCCCTGCCCGTGAACGTGGCAACTTCCGCATGAGTTATAATCCTGAGAATGGCATGTATAGCAGCTTAAATTATTGCCGTGAACAGCGTGATAAGTATTTTCGCTTCCTACGTCGTGGCAGTCTGTACACTGAGGTAATCCTGCTACAGCATATCTTTGCTCGTAAATTTGTCCGTCGCCGTGTACATCTGTATTTGTGTGGCAGTCCATACAATCAAATCCCATTTTTGACTGATGAACGTCTCTTTCAGTACCCGGTTCCATACCAAGATAAGCGTGTCCGCCTCTTGAACTGTGGCAGGTAACGCAGGTATTTACCATATCAGGCTCGAAGAAATTGTGTCCTTCCATAAGTCCGCCGCCGCCTGCAGTTGGTCTGTTAACGTGGCAGTCGCCGCAAGTCCCTGCGTGGCAGGTAGCACAGTTGGCATTATAGCCTTCCTGAACTTTTGCTGGAAGCATGTCAAAGTCCTGAGGTCCATCGAGACCGTATCTCATAGTAACTTTCCTTTTCTGTCCCCAACCTTGCTGGTGAATACTGTTTGTGAAATTATTTACTTCTTCACTATGGCAATCAGCACATTTTTCCTGTGCTATAGTGGAAGGATGTGCAACAAAATCGCCTGAGTGAGCAATTTTTTTGTCATCGGTTTCATTGTTTCCATTGTGGCAGCCTACGCAACCCAATTCATAGTGAGAAGATGTCTTAAATTCTTCCCATCCGCTTCCGCCAAGATAAACTCTGTCGTATGGTTCGTAATGTGGGGCATCTCCACCGCAACCGCCTGCAGGAGCGGTAGTATCAGGAGAGTGAACCAACTTCAAATGGTCGTGATTGGTATGGCATCCCTCACAGGAGGCTACATCAGGGTCATCCGGGTCATTTCCGTTGTCATCGTCATCAGAGCATGACGCAAGTGCGACTATAAGCATTAATGCGCTTATCATCATTAAAAGTTTCTTTGTCATTTTACTTACCTTTAATATTATTTGTAAAATATTCTAATATTATCATATATAAATGTAATCATTAATATGTGAAAATTATAAAAAGATATTATATCTCACAAAATATATTTCATTTCTGTTAGCAATGTGTTGCTGTATGTGAAGGAAGAATTTGATAAAAACTCCATATATACACGTTATTCGCTATTGTTATTCTGTAACCATATTATATTATGAGAATGTGTTTTTTATCAATTTTATTGTGATTTTACAATTAATACTAACTATATAATTAGTTAATATTCATTATATATTCATTTTCTGATTACAATACATTCCTTGTCGGCAATATTGTTATGTGTCGAAACATCAACTAAAACAAACAAATATTAATCTGTTTGAATTAAAAAAAATCAAAGACTTGTAGCAAGTTATTCGATTCAGTATTGTAATATGCAAATCCCCCTTGATTTCCAACTTTGGAAAAGGGGGAAGTGCACTAAGCGAACTGGGGGATTTATATTCAATTGCAAGATTTGAACGTAAAAATTTATAATTTCCCTGTACTTTTCAAAGCCAATATTCTCTTATCTCTTAATATTATAATTGCTTATCAATTTTTAAGGATATCAATTTATCTTTTTATTAATATTCTCAATCTCAATAATTGATGTTTACTTATTGAGGATTAATAAATAATTATGATAAAAGAGATGGTTCTATACCATCATCTTTTGTTTTTCAGTCTGCATCTTATCATAATCAGCAAGGAATTTTTCAAGTCCGGCATCAGTAAGAGGGTGCTTCAGAGACTGTATCAATACATTATAAGGTACTGTCGCAATGTCTGCACCGGCTTTACCGGCTTGAATTATATGAAGAGGGTGTCTGATTGATGCAGCAATTATCTGTGATTCGTAACCCTGAACGTCCCATATATCACAAATCTCAGTCAAAATATCATCAGAATTTGAAGATATGTCATCAAGCCTGCCCATAAATACCGAAACATACGTAGCTCCGGCATTTGTAGCAGCTATAGCCTGAGTAGTGCTGAAAACGAGAGTTACATTTGTAGGTATCTCATCTTCGGATAATTTCTTTACGGCTTTTAAGCCTTCGGGTATCATAGGTATTTTGATTGTCGCATCAGGAAACCATTTCAGAATTTCATCAGCTTCTTTCAGCATTCCGGTGGCATTCGTAGAAATCACTTCCACTGAAAGATGTCCGCCGACTGTTTTGTATATATCAAGTATTCTTTCTTTTACATCCACATTTGGATTTTCTTTTGCCAGAAGTGAAGGGTTGGTAGTTACCCCTGATATTATTCCAAGTTCGGCTGCTTCAGTAATATGCTCAATATTTGCACTATCAACGTATAATTCCATTTTACTATATTCCATTTTGTTAAACAAACTTTTTCAAATTTAATACAATTAAAGAGATAATGTAAATATTATTTTAATCTTTAAATATTCATCCGATACATTCTCAGAAATCCCCTTTATTCATAGCTTTTAGTTTATTTCATTAAGAAATTGCTCTGTTATAAAATTCTCTTTAAAAAACACGCAAATTAAATAGAGCATCCTTATCTGATGGCAATTTGGTAAGAGAATAAATCAAATTTTTTGATAATGATAAAGTATTATTAATGGAGTAAAACCCGAACACTGTTTTTGTTCAGTATCCGGGTTTGTTATTGTTAGGTTGGAAGGATTTGTTTACTATGGATATAGTATTTTTAGTGCCTTTTGGTTGCAAATTTTTTTACTTTTTTTAAATTAATTTTTCAAAATGTATTTATCTTCTTCATATACATATACTTGCGTATCTAAAAAACTTCTTCCGTTTTTCTCACCTGATAAATCAAGAATAATATCGGGCTTTTTATTATCATTAGTTTTAAAAGAAATTTCTCCTTCCCATCTCGTAATTTTTTCAGGCGCTCCGCCTTTCAAATCATTTCTGTATTCGGTAGTTATTACACCGGTATTTTGATATTTATTTCCCGCTTTACTGAATATCATTGAATAGCCTTCGTATTCTCTTCCGCTCACGTAAGCACTGTTCAGCAAAATATAAAGATGTTCATCCGAAGGAAATTTCAAATCAATATCACCTGCTATGCTACGATTAGTGCTTTCAAGTTCTGCAGAGCGAACAAAATCAATATTCCCGTAAGTTGCCAAATCCTCGAACTGAATTTGCTTTTCTGTCAGTTTCCAGTTTTCATCCTGTTCAAAAAGAAAAAGTGAAAGATATGCCACACAATCCTCACAATCATTACCTTCGGCACTTGTGGCAGTAATTATGGCAAGTTTGTTATCAGCATAAGGATATTCAAGAACTGTATGAATTTTACCTTTTTCAAAATCATAATTATCAAAAAAGATATGCTCCGAAAGCAATTTTGCAGTATATTCCTTCGGTGTCCCCTCTATTTCAATAGTTTTCCGTGCTTTGTAATCAACTTTATCATATATTAAAGTATCATCCATTTCAGGCTTTAACAGATTCGGGTCAGTTTCTTCTTCAGAATCTGTTCTACCGAAAACGCTCGGGTCAGCTTCCAACTCTGACCTATCTACAGTGCAGGCTGAAAAAACCAACACAAATGCAAAAACAACCGATAAAGTTAATTCCCTCATATCATATCTCCGACTTTTCTTAAAAAACTACATTTCAAAATATGCTATTTTCAAAATGTAACAACTCATAACTTATATAGTATTTCAAATGCGTTTAGGTTGCAATTTTTTTTACTTTTTTTTGAATTTTTTTAGATTTTTTTTGAATTCATAAATTTCAGTTTCCTGAAACGCTTTATGGTTCTTCTTTCCGGACTTTTTTAAAATTATGTCGGGTAAATTATTTTTTTTATTTTTTAAATAAATTTTTGCTTTCCATTCTGTGGCATAAAGTTCATCTCCGGTATAATCCGGGTCTCTGATTTGCTCGCTGTAACCTGTTTCCAGGCGTGCTACCTTTCTGAATTTACCGTTTACTTTTGCATAAACATAAACCCATTCAAAAGCTGAACTTTGTTGAGAAAATCCGCTATGAAGCATAATCATTTGTTCACCTTCTAATTCCCGAACTTCCACAACATCAAAATACTCATGACTTTGATATTTACTCTCATCTTCAGCAAGAATAAAATCAATGCGACCTCTCGTACTGAGCGTATCAATTTTCATATAGCGTTCTGCAAGTTTCCCTCCGGCATCAAACTCCAGCACAGAAAAATAAGTATTGCACCCTGTACACTGCGCCTTTTCCGAACCCGTAAAGCCCAGTGCCACATAACTTCCATCGCCCATTTCCTTCACAAGAACATTATGCCTCAGCCTACCTTCATAATACGCCACTCCATCGAAATACAGCTCCTGCCCAAGCAACTGCCTCGCTTTCTGCTCCACATCCCCCGCATCTGCCGTAAGGATGATGAGAGGGAGAAGGAGGATGATTATTATCATAATATTTTATTGTAATAATTGTATGCAATGCTTTTTCTTGAATATTGTCTAACTGCTTCTAAAGCATCTGATGCCCAAGCTCCATTAATAACTCCTCCAGTAACAGCACCTAACATTGGTATTATTTGCCCTGCTTTTCTTTTTGTAATATTCACACCAAGTTTTTTTAAAAAACCTCTAACTACATGAATTAATTTTGGCAATGTGTTCATTGATTGCTTTTCCATACTTTTCCAAGTTTGTTTATTTATTGTATTTGTAACCATTTTTAGTGTAGTAGATGATGAAATCTTGCTTTTTGTTGAAGTTTCTGATCCCACTGAAATAGCTTTTAGTATTTCAACTTGAACATTTTCGTTAGTAATATCTAGATTGTAACATAAAGCGATTCTGTTGGCAAAAGTAAGAATTAATGCAAAAGATGCAGGTATGTCAGCAGCGATAAAAGCAATTCCACCAAAACCTGTACCTGCACCTTCGGCAGATAATGAAGATATTCCACCAGTTACCCAATTTCTTGCTTTTTTGTCTTTTTTGTTAAACCATTCTTCAAATTCAATTTCAGATAAAGACATAACAT
>CAZIXJ010000142.1:0-7098 GCA_964542835.1 uncultured Hyphomicrobiales bacterium | reverse complement strand
CAATCTTTGACAACCCTCACCCCAGCCCTCTCCCAGCGGGAGAGGGAGTTTTAAGTAATCATATATTTTCGTAATCTTGGATTTATTAGTTTTTACACAATCTCAAATATAATAGAATTATTTTAATCTGATTTTTCTAAATTTATGAATAAAATAATTTATTTTTAATTCCTGTTTGTTTCAGACGGAGACTTATAAACCGGTTTGTTATTTTTCACAATA
The DNA here is from genome assembly GCA_964542835.1 of uncultured Hyphomicrobiales bacterium. Classification (GTDB taxonomy): domain Bacteria; phylum Bacteroidota; class Ignavibacteria; order Kapaibacteriales; family UBA2268; genus CAZIXJ01. The sequence goes on along the minus strand of CAZIXJ010000142.1, from coordinate 6,876 downwards.
TTTCGGGGGTTAAACTTACGTATTTTAAACTCAACGCGTCTGTTTTGCTGTCTTCCTTCAGGAGTTCCATTATCAGCGATTGGGACAGATTCACCAAACCCTCTGTATCCCATTTTTGCGATGCTATGACCTTTGCTTTTAAGCTCTTCATATACTGATTTGGCACGTCTTTCAGATAAGTCCATATTATACTGAGCTGAACCTATTGAATCAGTATGCCCATAAATATCAATTTCCATATCAGGGTAAGTCTTCATCATCATATTTATCATATTTATAGCTTTTTTTGACTCCAAATTCTTCAATTTATCGGAATTATATTCAAAAAATATGTCATTGATGACAAATACAGAATCAGAATCCAATGAAATAAAATAATTATTTGAAGTTTCATATTTTTTTTCGGGCAAACATAATTTCACAGAAATGCTGTGAGTTCCAATAGTTCTGTTAGTTCTATATTTCAACAAATAGTAATCTCTATATCTGTGATAAATGTCATTGAATACTAAATTAAAATCTTCGGAGCGGCAAATCTGATGATAGATACCTCCTGTCCCCAATGATACCGTATCAGCTAACATAGGCTTATCAATATTATCCCCAAAGCCTATTGTTGTAATTGAAATATTGCTCTTATTGGCTAATTTAACAAGTTTTTCTGCTGATTTGTACCTTTTGGATGAGTTTTCAAGTCCATCAGTAAGGGCTATTACAAATTTTTTATTTAGTTTGGAATTTCCAAGAGATTCTATACCTTTACCTACAGCATCATAAAATGCAGTGCCACCACCAAAATAAGAAAAACCATTAACGAAACCCGGCCTGAAATCATTAAGAGCATGATGTACGGGATATGAAAGCAATTCTACATTATTATCATATTTTATCAAATAGATTTCGTCTTTTGGATTAATTTTATTTTTTAGAAAAGAATAGACCTGCTCCTGAACTATCTTTACTCTAGTTTCTCCCATAGACCCACTGTGATCCATTACAATCGCAATTGCTAAGGGTTCTTCTGTCGAAACTTGCTCAAAATCATAATCAATAATATTCGTTTTTTCACCATACGAGCTGTCTATTACTTCACACCAGAATAAATTTTTATCAAGCCCTGTAATAAAATTACCGTTTTTATCAACCGGGTGAAGAAAAATATTTATTTCATCTATATTATTATCTATTGCGTTAGTCTTAATTCTACTCAATTGTAAATATATTTCATCAGGATTTACTTCCGATATTGTACTCTTACCGGAAATTGTATTATTAAGAGTATTTCCTTGATTTGGAGGGCAATCAACTGTTGATGCAGGTTCTGTATATCCAGGGTCGAAAAACAAGCTGCATGAAGTTGAAAAAAACATCATAACCAAAGTAAAAGTGTAAAATAAAACTTTCATAAGTACCTCATTTAGTTAATGCTAATATATTTTTAAGATGCAACGAAATTTATAATTTTATATTTTCACATCATTTATAATTTTTAATATTTATTGAAAAAAAATGAATTTAAAGGGAATTATTTTCACCACTCAAATGTAATAAAATCATCTTTGTTTGATGATATCAGCGCCGCTGCCGGTAGCGTTTATCACATAAAATCCTTTATTTTGTGGCATTCGGTGTAAGTCGCTGACTGCACTCAAGTATGCTACAGCTCTAATTACTTTCTTATTATTGTAATTAGGTATTACTTTCGGAATAGTATCAGCTCTTCTATGAATTCATTAATATCTTCAGGCTTTAAAGTAGTTTTTACTTCCACAACTACAAGAGTATCAGCATCTTTAGCAATAATATCAAATTCATACTACTTTCATTATAATATCCCTCTGCGATGTTAATAGTTTGGTGAACATGTATTTTACGCTACATTAAAAGCTAAATCACATCACTTTCCAAGAATGATTCCATTAATTTACACCAATTGAGTATAAAAAGCCTTTCGAGTTGATTGAGCTTCTTGTTCATTTTTTTCTCATTCCACTCAAACTATTCTTTCATTTTTAAAAAATTTCATTGAATCTTTCATTAGTTTCTTTCATCTGTATGCCGGTTCTCTTAATCATAGTCCAGATTTTGTCGAAATTGTATTTTTTGCCTGTAATTAGATAGTTTACCATAAAATTTAAAATAAATCAACAAAATCCTAAATTACGATAATGTAAAAACTGCAAATATATATAATTTATTTCAGATACGTGATTAAATCTTCTCTGCTACTCTGAGCTTGGCACTTCTTGCTCTTGGGTTTTTGCTTATTTCTTCTTCGGTAGGTATTATTGGTTTGGGTGTGATTAATTTTAGAACAGGTATTTCTGCATCTTCTGCATATTTGTTGCCTGAGGTTTTGGATAATTCTTTAAAAATATTCTTTGTAATCCTGTCTTCTAGTGAATGGTAAGAAATTACAACGATTCTTCCGCCGTTATTCATATATTTCGGAATGTTTTTCAATGTGTATTCCAGCACGTCCAGCTCTGAATTTACAGCAATTCTGATAGCCTGAAATACTCTCGAGAGAGTTTTAAATACGTGCTGCTTTGGGGCGACTTCTTCAATTATTAGCCTCAAATCCCAAGTGGTCTTAAGAGTTGCCCCTCGGCGGCGTTCTACTATCCGCCGAGCGATAACTCTTGAAAGAGGCTCTTCTCCGAATTTACGAAGAATGCCCTCAAGCTCGCGAGCTGTTGCAGCATTTAAAAGGTCTTCTGCGGTAAGTCCTTCAGGACCAAATCTCATATCAAGAGGAGACTTTACGCGGTAACTAAGCCCGCGCTGTTCTGTGTCAAGCTGTCTTGAGGAAACGCCAAGATCCAGCAGAAGACCATCAATAAGCCCTTTATTCTCTGCAAAGCTGCAAGCTTCCGAATAGCATTCATTGATTAATTTCACTCTTGGAGCGGTTTTATTCAATTCTGTTGCAAACTTCCTCCGGCAATATCCGATAGCATCGGGATCTTTGTCAAAGGCTACTAAATTCCCCCCAGAATCAAGCCTTTCAAAAATTGCCTGCGCATGCCCTCCACCGCCAAGAGTTCCATCTATATAAATACCATTCGGCTTTTTTATTAAAAATTCCAAAGAACGTTCTAAAAATACAGGTTCGTGATAATCATATGTTGTTGGTTTTTCCACTGTGTTACACCATTACAGTAGCTGCAATATCTTCGTATGATTCATCAAACCCTTCAATATATTTTTCATAAGCATCCGGGTCCCATAATTCTATATGGTCGCCTACTCCTACAATTAATACTTTTTTATCAATCCCCGCATATTCCAGCAGTTTTTTTGGGATACCGATTCTTTGCTGAGCATCAAGAGATACCTCCTCGCTCCACATAAGTATCATCCTAAGAAAAAATCTGTTTTTCTTATCATATTGATTGAGATTTTCAAATTTTTCTTCATACTTTTTCCATTCATCTAAAGGATAAGCTACAATACAAGTCTCTTGCCCGCGGGTAACCGTAAATGTGTTATTTGCATCCGGCGAAATGCTTTTACGCATCTTTGCCGGTACATTCACTCTGCCCCGCGTATCAATCGAGTATGTTTCCTGTCCTTTGAAAAAAGCCATTTTCTATTCAATACCAGTTTATTGTCAAAATATGGGAAAATTACCCACAATCTCCCACATCACTATCCGCAATATACACAACTCGTTTAAATAAAACAAATATTGTGGAAAAATTTTTATTTGATTTTTCTCAAACCTGCGTTTTTACATATAAAAAAATAATGTGGGTGAATGTGGGAGATTGTTTTTTTCAATTTAAGTTAAAAAATAATAATAATCATTTATTTTTAAAGTTAATAGAATAAAAATATATTCGTCAGTTGTTTTGCGTTTTATAATATAATTTACGTTATTCAGATTTTTATAGAGTCATTACTTATATTCTGAGTTTAAATGGAAACAAAAGATTTAATAAAAAAAGTAAGAAAAATTGAAATTAAAACGAGAGGGCTATCGCAGCAGATATTCTCGGGTGATTACCATAGTGCATTCAAAGGCAGAGGAATGGCTTTCAGTGAAGTAAGGGACTACTTCCCCGGCGATGACATCAGAGCGATAGACTGGAACGTAACTGCAAGGATGAACAGCCCTTACATAAAGATTTTCGAGGAAGAAAGAGAGCTTACCGTAGTGCTGCTTGTGGATGTAAGCGGCTCTCAAAGCTTTGGCTCATCTGAGCAAATGAAACGCGATTACATTACCGAACTTGGAGCGGTTTTGTCATTTGCAGCTATCCAGAACAATGATAAAATCGGAGTAATATTCTTTTCTGATAAAGTGGAAAAATTTATTCCACCAAAAAAAGGCAGGCATCATACATTGCGTATTATTCGTGAACTGATTGAGTTCAAGCCCGTTAGCAATGGTACTGATGTAGGTATAGCTCTGGAATATTTATCAAACGTAATAAAAAAGCGAGCTATTGTATTCGTAATATCAGACTTTCTGAGTGAAGATTTTGAAAAAGCAGTTAAGATTTCATCAAAAAAGCACGATACTATTGCCGTGCAAATTTATGATATAAGAGAAGCCTCGCTGCCCGAATCAGGTCTGATAAAATTCTATGACCCCGAATCAGGAATTGAAAAATGGATAGATACTTCTTCAAAATCCAATCAAAAACATTATAATAAATGGTGGAATGATAAGCAAATTTATCTGAAGTCGGTTTTTAACAGAAATAAAGTAGATGTTATCAAACTGAGAATAGATAAATCTTATATTACACCTTTAAAGAACTTTTTTAAATTACGGAACAAAAGAAAATGATTGCTATGAAAAAAATAATATTATTATTTTTAATTTTTACTTTTTTTGATGCGTTATCTCTTGAAGAGCCTGAGGCAAAAATTTCTGCCGACAGTTCTTCCACATTAATCGGAAAACGAATTAATCTTACAATGGACTTCATCTCCAAAGAAAATTACGATGTGATATTTCCGGCTATTGAAGATTCATCCGAAAAAATTGAACTTCTGAATATCTCTGAGCCTGATACTGCTTTTAATGAAGATTTCAGAACTATAAGACGGAACTACGTAATTACTTCATTTGATTCAGGTAGTTATGATATCGGACCATATACTTTTGTTTATTCGGAAAACAATTCAGATGATTTCAAAGTAGTCAAATCAAATCCTTTAAGGATAAAATTCAATTCCGTAGCAGTAGATACCACTCAACCTGTGAGGGATATTAAGCCGCCAATCAATCCCGGTTGGAGTTTATCAGAATTTTTACCATATATTATTATTTTAATCATTGTAATTGCAATTTTTGTGATATATATGTATTCAAAAAAGAAAAAATCAACAGGCACTACGCCATGGATAATTGATAAACCGAAAATTCCGCCACATAAGGAAGCTCTCGATGCTCTCGAAAAGCTCAGAAGTGAGCAACTCTGGCAGCAGGGCAAAGTAAAAGAGTATCATATCAGAATTACAAATATTCTTAGAAATTACATTGAGAGAAGATTTGGAATAAATGCCCTCGAAATGATAACCGATGATATTCTTAATGAATTTGAAAAAATAAACCGGGATTCAGAACTGTATCATACGCTCAAAGATGTGCTAACTCTCGGCGACCTGGCAAAATTTGCCAAATTTAATCCGCTTGCCGGTGAGAATGAAAAATCATTTGACTATACATTTGCATTCGTAAAAAGAACTATTCCAGTAAAAGACGGAACCAACAGCAAAGAGGAGGAAAAAGATGCCTAATGACGTTCATTTTGCTAATCCCGAATACTTTTATTTGCTGATAATTTTACCTCTGATTTTAATATGGTATTTTTTCAGACAGAAAAAGCAAAATCCTGCTGTTACTTTCTCTGCGTCAGGTGCCTTTAAAGATGCGAAGCCTACAATAAAGCAAAGACTAAGGCATTTGCCCGTCCTTTTGAGAATGCTCGCTCTCGGGCTTCTGATAGTTGCACTTGCAAGACCTCAAACTGCTTCTACAAGAGAATCCATAAAAACCGAAGGGATAGATATCGTAGTAGCTATGGATATTTCAGGTTCTATGCTTGCAGAAGATTTTAAACCGAACAGAATAGAAGCTGCAAAAAAAAATGCCATTGAATTTATTGAAAGCAGAACTAACGACAGAATCGGTCTTGTAGTTTTCGCAGGTGAGAGCTTTACTCAGTGCCCTGTAACCATAGACCATGACGTATTGAAAAATCTTATTAAAGATGTAAATACAGAGATGCTTCGAGATGGTACGGCAATAGGCTCCGGGCTGGCTACCTCTGTAAGCAGACTGAAAGAAAGCAAGGCAAAAAGCAAAGTGATAATACTGCTTACCGACGGCGTAAACAATACAGGGCAGGTAGCTCCCAGATCAGCCGCAGATATTGCTTATTCTTTCGATATAAAAGTCTATACTATTGGTGTAGGCACTAAAGGGAAAGCTCCGTATCCGGTGCAGACCGCATTTGGTACACAATACAGAAACATTGACGTGGAAATTGATGAAGATGTACTTACAGATATAGCAGAAATTACCGGAGGTAAATATTTCAGAGCTACTAACAATGAAAGCCTTGAAAGTATTTACGAGGAAATTGATAATCTGGAAAAAACTGAAATAGACGTATCTTATTTCAGCAAATATTCAGAGGAATATTTGCCTCTTGCAACAGCAGCCTTAATCTTAATTTTCATAGAAATTCTTCTTAGATTTACATGGCTCCGTATAATTGAATAATACATCCATATATTTTGGATTCAGAGAAATTTCGGTATTTAAAGACTTAACCAATAAGGTGAAAAGGAATTTATACCATGTTGCTTTCAATCGTATAATATATTTCATAAGAACTATAAGTTTTCTCATTGCGA
>CAZIXJ010000141.1:0-7101 GCA_964542835.1 uncultured Hyphomicrobiales bacterium | reverse complement strand
CGAGACTGTGTAAAAACTGACAAAATCAAGTGAAATATAAAAAACATTCCTTTAGAACTCCTTCTCCCGCTGGGAGAGGGCTGGGGTGAGGGGCTTCATTTTCTTCTTTTATTGCTATTTTCACACAGGCTCTTTAAGTCGTGGTATTGTTTGGCTAAAGTCTTTAATACCAAGTCATTACTCACCCCGAGTTAAAACTCGGGGCAATTAAAAAGGATACAGATTTAAAAAGTGGGATGAGTTGTTTCTTTGAATGCAACTTGGTATAAGCATGCTCTATTTAACAATAGACTATTTCAGATATCCGATATCTTTGTTTTTCAACCTCACATATCACCCATACCACCCGAATCTAAAGGACCCGTCTTTTTCTTTCCCTGATTAAAGCGATATGAAAATGAGAGAGTGAAGTATCCTGAACGCCAGTTGAAGTTCTGATTGAAAATAAAATCATCGCCATATGTAACCATTCTTCTGCGTCTTGTATCGAAAATATCATTTCCTGATAATACAACCGTCATTTTATTATCGTAAAAATCTTTACTCAAACCAAAATCTACATACCAGATATCTTCAATTTCTCCCTGAGGGACTTCTCTCGGTGCATAATAATTTACATTAAGCTGAAATTCAATATTGTAAAATGTTTTTATTTTAGATGTAAATCTGTTATTCCACGTCCAGGTATCACTGTTCAAATCATAAACATTTTCATTACCCGTAATTACGGACCTGTAGAAATTTATATTATTTGATAAGCTCCACCAACCGAAAGGGTCGTAAGAAAAATTTCCTTCTATACCATATGCATCTTCCGTTCCGATATTATACGGGCTTATTCTCGTAATTCCTTCATCATCCACTCTTGTTACTCTCTGCATTAGCCCTCTGCTGTTACGGTAATAAACACTTGTAAGAAGAGATGATTTTACACCGTTGAATATTACTCCGGCTTCGTATGAATCTGTATAGACGGGGTCGAGGTCGGGGTTTCCACTCCAAATATTTCTCGAATCAGAGAAATTGGAAAATGGCATTAGCATTCTGAAATATGGTCTTCTTATTCTTTTAGAATAACTTGCCTGAAGAGAATTACTTTCATTTAACTTATATGAAATATGAACCGTAGGGAATAAATCAAGATAATCTCTGTTATTGAAATAATCGGTTTTTAAAAGTTCAGTTGTTATGTCTGAATATTCTGCTCTCAATCCGAGCTGCCAGCCAAATTTGTTTAGTTTATTTCCTGCGGTAAGATAAGCTGCATAGATATTTTCAAAATAAAGAAAATTATTATTATAATCACCGAGGAAATCCCAGTGGTTACCGTCAAATTCTTTTACCCAGTAGTCATTGTCAATTTTTCTCAGGTCTGCTTTTGCTCCTGCTTCCAACTTGCCTTCTTCGGCAAACGGATAAGTATAATCAATCTGATAAAGCTGCTCTCTTTCAAATTCAAGATTATAGCTTTCCTGATTGATATCAATACCTGAATTGTTGTTATTCATATGCAGAATTTCTGACTCTTCCACATCTCTGTCCTGCATAAATTTTATATCAGCAAGTAACACGTGGTCTTCCTTATCAAACTGAAGTTTGTATCCGGCTTCGAATTCAATATCATTTTTCGATTCAGTCTCGTCATCGTAACGGTTTTGGGTTCCGATTAATTCATTTTGCAGGTTATAATCGTTATAAAAAATATCGCTTTCATTCATTCTGCTGCCGTATCTGTACATACCGGCAAGAGTGAGAATGTTGTTTTGATTAAAATAAATGTCGGCACCGAGCCTCACATTACTTCCAAGCCCGCCTCTGAGCTGGTCTCTTTCTGTTTCAGTGTAAGCAAGTGATGGATTATTGAGATATTGCTGATACGATGAAATTTCTCCGGGATTTTTTCTCCATGAAAGCCCAAAAGAACCAAAGAAATTGAAAAAGTCGTATCTGTAATTTGCATTTGCTGAAATACCATGATTATCCGGTGTTCCGGTATTTACTTCCATACCGGCATTTACGCCTCTTCTGTCTTCCTTTTTCAGTACGATATTTATTATACCTGCATCTCCCTGAGCATCATATTTAGCGGAAGGATTAGTAATTACCTCAATCTTTTCTATCATATCTCCCATCATTTGCTTCAGAGCTTCGGGATCATTACTGATAAGGCTTGAAGGCTTTCCGTCAACAAGGAGCCTGACACCTTCAGAACCTCTAAGGCTTACGTTGCCTTCTACATCCACTGTAACGGAAGGAATATTATCAAGTATTTCGGAAGCATTTTTACCTTTGTTTCTGGGGTCTTTCTGAATATTTACAACCCTTTTATCGAGTTTGAACTCCATAATTTCTTTATCTGCCTCTACGAGTACATCTTCAGTCATGAATGAAGCAGGGATAAGTTCTACATCACCAATATTTTTATCGGCATTGAGTTCGAAAGAACCTACAATCGCATTGTCATAGGATATGTAGGAAATTTCTATGAAATAATCTCCCTTTTCAGCCTGAAGCTGAAACTCTCCGTTGCTGCCCGACACAGTGCCTTTTACCAAAGATGAATCTGCTGCGGATTTGAGCATAACGGTAGCTGCCGCAGCAGGTTTGCCTTCTTCATTCAATACAGTACCGTTTATTTTGTATTTATTTTGTCCGTAAAGTGAAAAAACAAACAAAAAAGAAAATACGATTATGATTTTTTGCATTATATACTTTTAGGTTAAATTAACAATTTTATAACTTTAAACGAATATTCGCAGTTGTTATTATTTTTTGCTAAAATTATGATTTTATTACGGTTTTGCTTTATTAAAATTTTATTTTTTTGTATATTGTTATCTGGCAATATGCAAATTTTTATTCTTATTTATTTTTTAAAGTTAAATGAATTTATTATTATTTAAGTAACAGAAAAAAATATTAATAAATTGTTAAATTTATTTGATTATTGTAAATAATCGTATTAAGTTTGAAAAGTTGTTTTGTGCTTTTTTTGTTGCACTTATTCGAAGGTTCAAAAAATAATCCGCTATGGAAAAAAAAGTAGAATTATTAGATGACGTTACCGTAAGATTTGCCGGTGACTCAGGCGATGGTATGCAGTTAACGGGGACGCAGTTTTCTGATACATCCGCAGCATTTGGAAATGACGTAAATACATTTCCTGATTATCCATCAGAAATACGCGCTCCCGAAGGAACGCTATACGGTGTGAGCGCCTATCAGATACATTTTGGCGCCAAGAAAGTAAATACTCCGGGAGATCAGATTGATGCACTTATTGCTATGAATGCATCTTCTCTCAAAGTAAATCTCAAATTTCTAAAGCCCGGAGGTATAATAATAGCAAACAGAGCAGGCTTCGGCAAGAAACATCTGAAACTTGCCGAATATGATTCAAATCCGCTGGATGATGGCTCATTAAGTAAATATCAGGTTTTCGCTTTTGATATTAGCGAGCTTGTAAAAAGACATCTCTCTGATACGGATTTGCCTGTAAAATCAGTAGAAAGAACAAAAAATCTTTTTGCTCTCGGGCTTACATTCTGGCTTTATAATCGCCCTATCGAGCAGACTGAACAATGGCTTAAAAAGAAATTCAAATCCAAACCTGATATTCTTGATGCCAATATTAGAGTACTCAGAGAAGGATACCGCTTCGGTGCTTCCAGACAGGAAATGGCTATCAGATATGAAATAAAATCTGCAAAATTAGAACCCGGAAGATACAGGAATATTACAGGTAATGAAGCTGTAGCCCTCGGGCTTGTAACGGCTGCAACTAAAGCCAACATTCCGCTTTTCCTCGGTTCTTACCCGATTACTCCTGCTACGGAAATTCTTCATCATTTATCAGGCTATAAACAACTTGGTATTAAGACTTTTCAGGCAGAGGATGAAATAGCCGGCATTACAAGTGCTATCGGTGCTGCTTTTGGCGGAGCTCTTGCTACTACTACTACGAGCGGTCCCGGGCTGTCATTAAAAGTAGAAGCTCTCGGGTTGGCGGTTATGCTGGAATTACCTCTTATTGTGGTAGATGTGCAGAGAGCAGGACCAAGTACCGGACTTCCTACAAAGCCCGAGCAATCTGATTTGCTTATGGCATTATACGGCAGACACGGAGAAGCTCCTTTGCCGGTGCTTGCTGCAAAAACTTCCACTGACTGTTTTGATATGACTTTGGAAGCTGCAAGAATTGCAGTAAAATATATGACTCCTGTAATACTTCTTACTGACGGATATTTAGCACAGGGTTCTCACCCGTGGAATATCCCGAATGTAGAAGACCTTGCTGATATTCCGGTAAAATATCAGACTGAAAAAGAAGGTTTTGGTCCTTACAAACGCGACCCCGAGACTTTATCACGTCCTTGGGCAATACCGGGTACGCAGGGATTAGAACACAGAATTGGCGGGCTTGAAAAAGATGACTTCAGTGGAAATGTAAGCCACGACCCTATGAATCACCAGAGAATGGTAGAGTTCAGAGCAAATAAAATTAAAGGAATAGAAAATGATATTCCTGATGCAGAATTGCTCGGTGATGAAGATGCTGAATTGCTTGTTATCGGCTGGGGAAGCACATATGGTGCTATCAAAACCGCCTTTGATAATTTAAGGCAGGAAGGCAAAAAAATTGCATATGTTCATTTGAGCTATCTTAATCCGCTACCAAAAAATCTTGGCGATATAATTAAAAAATTCAATAAAATACTCGTTCCTGAAATGAATAACGGTCAGCTCAGCATTCTGCTTCGCTCTACTTATCTTACTCCTGTAGAGCAACTGAATAAAATACAGGGGGCTACTTTCAGGACATCGGAAATTGAAGAAAAAATAAATGATATGCTTTCGCAAAAGGAGGGCAAATAAAATGACGACAATGCTGGATCAACTCGTAAATAAACCCCACGAGGGAGAAGTAGTCTATAAACCCAAAGACTTCAAAGTAGATATTGACGTAAGATGGTGCGCCGGATGTGGCGGATATTCCATTCTTTCTCAGGTACAAAGGATAATGCCCGGACTTGGCATTCCAAAAGAAAAACTTGTATTTATTTCAGGAATCGGTTGCTCAAGCCGTTTCCCATATTATATGAATATTTACGGATTCCATTCAATTCACGGAAGAGCTTTGGCTATTGCTTCAGGGCTTAAAGTAGCACGCCCTGATTTATCAGTATGGGTAGCCACCGGCGATGGCGACTGTATGTCTATCGGTGGAAATCATATGATACACGCTGCAAGACGTAACGTAGATATGCAGGTAATTATGTTTAACAACGAAATATACAGTCTTACAAAAGGGCAGTATTCCCCTACTTCTCAGGTAGGACAAAAAACCAAATCCTCTCCGTTTGGAGTAGTGGATGACCCGTTCAATCCTTCTTCACTTGCTTTAGGTTCAGGTGCAAGTTTTGTAGCAAGAGTAATTGATAAAGATACAAAGCAAATGCAGCACCTTTTCGAAAGAGCTGAAAAGCATAAAGGATTTGCTTTCGTTGAAGTATATGCCAACTGCGTAATTTATAATGACGGAGCTTTTGATGAGTTCTCAAGAAGAGAAACAAAATTTGACAGAACTATTCAGCTCGAACACGGCAAACCATTGGTGTTTGGAGAAAACAACAACAAAGCAATTAAAATGGATGGAGTAAAGCCTACGGTAATTCATCTTGATGACGGAGTTCATTCCATAGATGACGCTGTAATATATGACGAAACAGACTCTACTCTCGCACTGATACTTTCTGATATGACTTACAATCCTGAAATGCCGAGACCTTTCGGAGTATTGCTGGCAAAAGAAAGACCATCATACGACCAAAAGGTTACTGAACAGATAGAAAATATACAGAGAGAAAAAGGCGAAGGCGATTTGAATAAATTCCTTCAGGGCGACGACTCTTGGGTAATTGACTAATCAGAAACAGATATACAACACAAATTAAAAATCCCTCTTTTTCATTATTGAAAAGAGGGATTTTATTTATAGATAGCAAATAACTGAGCTTCTCGAAGCATTCTTTTCTCTACCTCTTCACAAATTTCTCCACTCTATCACTAATTTTCATGCAACCGACGGCTTAAGCCGTCGGCTGCATTGGTGAATTACCTCTTCACAAATTTCTCCACTCTATCACCAATTCGGATGAAATACACACCTCTTGGAAGATGGGAAATATCAATCTTTACTTGTCCTCCGCCGGCGTAGGTGTCCCGATTTATCGGGACGGAGGTGGACTTTGAAACCACAGAGTTGATAACCACATTCCCAAGCACATCAAAAATCTCAATATCATTGACAAGGGGGCATGCCCCCTTGCTATCACTGCTAATCATTATCTCTATATAATCTCCAGCAGGATTTGGTACTACACTTATGCCGCTGACGGTGTGTGGCTCGGCTACTGAAGTAATTTCTTCATAGCGGTATATGCCACCGCCCCATGAGGAAACTAATGGGTAGCTGCCGGCAAATGCTACTCTATTTACAATTGTAAAGCCTTCATCTATTTCCAAATACTCCCAAGTCTTGCCTCCATCTGTACTTTCAATTATTTTCTGCCAGCCTCCAACTGCTATTATATGGTTTTCATCTGCACAGGCAATTTCCCCTGTTCCAAATGTATCTTCTTTTAAATTTTTATATATTATTTCCCATGTTTTTCCGGCATCTGTTGTTTTGTATATTATATCTCTGCCAAAATAACCTTTGCCATAATACTGTGAACCACAACCATATCCCAAGGTATCATTCACCATGCACATATCCCATAACGGCTCTACTTCTTCTCCTTCGGGGGGGGGGATTGGTTCACTATATTGAGTGATTTCTTTATTCTCAAAATCAATTTTTATTAGATTATTCCTTGTTACATCTATTGTTGTCGCAACACTTGTAGAATCTATAAAAAATCCGAATTTTCCACCTATCATTCCATAATCTCCAAAAATATAATAATCTAATGTTTTCCAGTTATCTTTTGTATATACTATACCGTCAGATAAAACAACCGCACCTATGTTTTCATTGTACATTTCCATCCAATTAACACCTATTCCGGGTCTGTATTCAATTCCGTCAAAATATATTCT
>CAZIXJ010000140.1:0-7114 GCA_964542835.1 uncultured Hyphomicrobiales bacterium | reverse complement strand
GTTACTACTACAGAGGAATTAAGAGTAATATCTAATTACGGTTCTGATGAAATCGTATTCGGTAAAGCAGCAAATAATCTAAAAGCAGGAGCTGACTTATTCAAAATCATTTATCAAGCCACGAAAAATTTCTTTGATAAGGATGGCGAAACCGAAAATGAAGATATTGAAAAAAAATTACACAAATTTGTAACCGGCCATAAAAATGAAACAGAATTTAAAATAATCGGCAAAAATGATGATGAAATATTTATGCTTGTATGGGATATTGTAAAAAAACAAAATCATCTTAAACATTTTTTCAGGATTATCCCGACAAATAATATAGTGGAAGAAAGTAAAAAATTCTTTACACAGCAATTCGAAGAGCAGAAGGATATTATTAATCAGATACTAAACTCAATAACAGACGGAGTGGTATTTGTAGATTTATCGAATAAAATTAAAATTGCCAACGAAAAAGCAAAAGATTATCTTTTAGTTCAGACGAGCAAACTGATGAACAGGGCAGTACTTGAAGGCAGATTTTTTCACGAAATATTTGCAAGTGAGGAACAGGATAAAATTACTCACAGATTAGAAGTGAATAACAGAGTAGTAATTAGCAGAAAAAAGATTTCATATGAAATGAAAACTCACGGCAAAAAATTAAATTTCACTGTAATTCCGTGGATTAATGAAGAAAGCAATATACAGGGCGTAATTGTACTTATTTCTTATGTTCATCTTCAGAAAGAGAAAGATGACAAGGAGCAGAAAGCAGATATTGTAACTGTAAAAAATGCACTAAAAAATGCACTTGAACAAAATAAAATAATGCGGGAACGCATAAAAGAGCTTGAATATAATCATAACTGGTTTATGAATCAGCGAAATGATGACCAAAAAACAATAAAATATTATCACAGTACAATTAAGAATCTTTATACTTATCTTGATTTGCTTCCATATCCACTTTCTATTCTCAAACTGCCGGACAGAGTGTATGATTTTGTAAATAAAGCCTTTCTGAGCAAATTTGAACTGGATAAAAAAGAAGTGCTTTCAAAAAAAGATAAGGATGTTTTTGGTCCTGATTCTGAAACATATCTCGACAGTGTATATCTTAAAAACAAAGACAGCAAAGAGATTATCAGTTTTAAAAATATTAAATTCAAAGGCAAACAGATAATAATTTTTGACAATAATGATAATCAAACTCATTTGATAAGAGTTTTCGAATAAAAACAGGAACAGAATATGAAAAATTTTAAAGTTGGAATAATAATGGGCAGTGATTCTGATCTGCCTACAATGAAGGAAGCTGCTAACATCCTTGACGAACTGAAAGTACCATATGAAATGAGAGTAGTATCAGCTCACAGAACTCCCGATGATATGGCAGAATATGCCAAATCAGCCCACACAAGAGGAATAAAAGTAATAATTGCCGGAGCCGGCGGTGCAGCCCACCTTCCCGGTATGACTGCTGCTTATACTCCCCTGCCGGTAATCGGAGTACCCGTAAAATCAAAATCTTTATCAGGAGTGGATTCTTTATATTCTATTGTTCAGATGCCTCCGGGAGTGCCGGTAGCCACTGTAGCAATAGGCGGAGCAAAAAATGCAGGTATTCTTGCAGCCGAGATTATCGCTACCGGTGATAGTGAACTGCAGGGAAGAATAATTGATTACAAAATCAATATGGCTTTGAGTTCAAGGGCAAAGAACGATGCACCGGATTTTACATGATATTCAACTAGTGATAATTCGTTTTATTTTACCATTAACTACTATATGGAACAAACTCATAAGGAATAATAAATATCTGAAAAATACATACTTTGAGCATCCTTAAAAAGTCTGTTTTGTATATTCAGCGAGAAACAATATTATTACAATGTCAATAAATCCTCCGTCTTGCCACACTTCAGTTACGCTCAGTGTCCGGCAAGACACCTCTGCTTGCATTCCGATTTATCGGAGCTTTCAAGAAAGGAGGAAAGGACTCAGGCTTCTCCTCATTATTTTCCCCCTTTTTTCAAAAAGCGGGTGATTTGCGTTGGCAAATCGGGGGATATATCAAATGCAGGATTTATTAGAGAATATTTATTAACCCTTGCACTTATAGTTGTAATTGTTCATTTTTATCCAAATAACGTGTTTTTAAGGAGAATCTACTTTATATGAACAGGGGGCTGCTAACCCCCTGCCCTATCAAAGTTTTGATTTATTTCGTAGTAGTCATAGATACCATAAAATAACTTGCAACATCATTAAAATCAACAGGCAGCAGATAGTATTCTTCAATCAATTTGCCATCATCATCTTCTACCTTAATTGTATGCGATAGTTTCTTTAGTTTGTTTTTCATATTTGACTTGTCATTTTCAGCATATGTATATACGAAGTCATATTCATTATCTGCTTTGAAAAACGGAATATTTTCATATTCGATTTGTTTCACTTCCATAATCTTATTTTTTACCCAGTCATCCTTATCATCCGACCACACTTCTTCATATTTTACAATCTCTTCGGTAATTTCAATGTAAGTAAATTCAGATGTGGAATACTCACCCTTAATAGTAGCTACAGACTCATAATCAACCCAAATATAATCGTAATCTTTCTTTTCGGATATTTGCAAATTAAATTTTGAGCCGGTAAATGATTTTGAAAGCACTTTATATCTTTCTGTATCATATCCCTTGTAGGGTGAAAATCCTATGCCCAGAGCATTATCTTCCTTGCCGTTGCTGTATTTGATATCATCCGAATCGCCCTCAAGTTTGAAGCTGAGAAAACTAAACTGTGAGAAATCAGTATTGGTAGTAAAAGTGAATGACGCTTCATCTTTTCCTTCTGTAAATCCTGTGTTTATCAATACAATAAAGAAATTATCAATATCACCTCCTGAACGTGCATCAAGCTCTATACTGCCTGACATACCTTTGTATATATGCTCTGCTACCTTAATACTTCCTGTAGTATTGTCAGTTTCTACGATATATCCTTCCAGTGAGCCGTCTATTTTTGAGCACTCGTAATTTATCTGCATCTTTGAATTTTCAATATTGCTTACACTGATTATTTGTGTAGCAAGGTAAGGAATAGAAACAGTAGCAGATTGAGTATTCTCTTTTTTAGACATTTTTATTGATTTAGTTAATGAAGTTGCTGATTCTATTATACTAAAATCATTATTTGCAGGAATGGCAGAGAGCTTTTCATTGCCTCCGGTGAACAAATAAATCACATAATCCCTGTATTCATCCATAATATTTGAATTTAATTCATCTTTTATCTGTTCATTCAGAATAACTCTCATAAGGCTAGGATTAGTATTGTCTCCGCCTCTTTTGATAGAATTAGCGATATTCAGCTTATCGCCTTCTCTGTAATTGGACATATACTGCAGGAAGCATCCCGCCAAATACCAGTTAGGGTCATTATTGCAGTCATCCCATGATTTTGAAAGAGTTTCAAGCAGTGTAGCTTTTGACTCAATAGAAAACATCTCAGATTCGCTATACAAAAGTTCGTTGCCCCATACCATTCTGTCAGCCTGAGTAGCAGTAGCTTCCAGCCACCAAAGTCCGATATTACCTTTATTCATTACGTAATAATTGTCCTGCACAAGATGCAGCAGTTCGTGGGCGCAGGTAGCTCTCAATACGTCCTGATAAGAAATTCCTGAAACATCATTAGGCAATTTCATAGTGTTATTCAAATACACAGCTCCGCTAACAGAACCGTATTCTCCATCATTTCCCTTCAAATCAGTAACATACACTTTAATATTACCGTCTGTAATTTCGAGATTATACGGGTCGTCTGCAAATGCTTCACGTGCTTCATTTATGTAATGAGCCACATCCTGAATATAAGTTGGTGCCCAGTTTTCATCGCCTGTAGGGATGTGCCAGGGTTTGTCCTCAGGTTGATATTCCGTATAGCCCATTGGAGCGCCGCTTTTAAGCGAATAATACACAGTTATATTATTTGAAATAAATTTATGGGCATATCCGCCCGTAGTAATAAATTCTATAAAGCCTACAGGCGTAAGATGCTTCGTTTTACACTCTACGTAGCCATTCTGAAAATTAATCTCATAATCAGAAAACATCTGCCATTTTTTTTCAGCTTCATTGTAAAATCCAACAGCAAAATCACTTTCAGACTTATCTGCAAATACATCCGGCTGAATATCATACCTGATAGTAATAAAATCATCAAACTCATCATCGAAGCTTAATTCAATATCGTATGCCGTTAATATTTGAATTGTTTCGGGTGATTCGGGCAGATTATCAATTTCTCTAATAATTAAATTAAAATCATCCGTAGTTATTCCCTTTGGGATAGTAACCGTTACTCCCTCTTCTATACTTACAGCAACGTCTGAATATGAGGCGTTAAGAGTAGTATCTACCAGCTTATCTCCAAGCTGAGGACCTGTAACGCTGTCATCATCATCCAGCAAATCGCATGATACGATAAATGATATTACAGGTATTAACAAAAGTATAATTAACCTTTTCATCGTTAACCTCAATAGATAAAAAAACATTATTCAAATTACGAACTAATTTTATAATTTGCAATAAAAAAAAGCCGATAAATAATTACCGGCTAAAAATAATATTTTGGTGTAAATATGAAAATAAACTATTTTTCGATTTTTTCTTCCTGTTTTTCTTTATTTTCAGAATTTTTCTTATCATTGTTTGTATTATGGTTTTCTGTTTCATCATGAACGTAGTGATAACCCGTAAACATCGAAATGAAATTTTCAGATATTGTAGTGCCGTGCGTAGCAAGGTATATATGCCCTATCATAAATACACTCAGAAAAAATCCAATTATCGAATGAGCGATAGCCATAGGCCATACACCACCCATACCGAGGAATTCCGAAGGAGCTAACTCAGGAAACATAAGCAGCCAACCACTGATAATTACAAATGGAACCATAAAAAACATTATTGCAAAATAAGATAATTTTTGCAGTGGATTGAATTTGTTTTCAAGAGATACATGATATGGATGGTCTTCTCCCTTAAAAATCCCCCAAATGTAATACCTTGCCTGCTTTACCATTCTGGGAAGAAATTCGGCAGGTGTTGTAATATAGTATTTGTAATTTCCCGAAACAATATTCATAATAGTATAAAAAACGAAAACAAAAGTTAGGAGTATTCCTGTGATATTATGGGTAACCATTGCTACATCAAACGGCATAAACAAATCATGAGAGCCGGAATAGTGCATACTGATTCCCGTGAAAATAAGTATAATAAATAATATGGCATTTATCCAGTGCCAGAATCTTAACCATAGTGGATATAAATACAGTTTTTTCATTATTTCTTATCCTTCTTGTTTTTTCTTGTTTTCCATCTTAAAAATCCGTGCGTGAATATACCCAGCACAGTACCTGCAAATATAATAAAACTTAATGTATCTAAATAGATATTTCTCGTAGTGCCTACTACGTATGCATCACTGAGCAAAGTTCCGTTTACAAATCCGTATTTATCTCTGGATTGCTCTTTTTCGTGAGTATAGAGCTTGGACATAAGCACGGAATTTTGTGAATGACATTCTTCACATTTCTTTACCGTTTTTTCCCGGGTAAGTATATGATGAGAAAGATTAGGCGGATCGTAAGAGGAGTGGCAGTCAATACATCTTACGGTCTCCCAGTGAGCAGGAGCAGAAGGCAGCCATTCATGTCCGTCTTTAATTGTAGCAAGGTCATATTTTTCCATTAATTCTTTATCTGAATGGCAATCCACACACCATATCATTTGCGTACCTTCGAGTTTCTCGAATTGCATACCGTTTTCCGTAAATACATCGTGTGGTACTTCAGGAACTGCGTGAATATTATGCTCACCATGGCAATATGTGCAATTCGGAACGTCTTCAATACCTCTTGTAAGTGCTGTTCCGTGAACACTTTCGAGATATTCATGCGTAATATCCGTATGGCACTGCCCACATACATTATGTAAGTTTTTGTGATGAATGTCAGATTCAGGGTTACTTGCTTTTTGCAATCTGTGGGCGCCATGGCAGTCCACACAAACTGCAGCATCCGCATTACCTTCAAGTATTGCCTTGCCGTGTACACTGCTTTCGTATTTAATAAGTGATTTTGTATATTCATTATTTACATTTATTGCACTCAAATGGCATTCGAGGCACATTCTCTCCTGATTAACCTTTAAATCACTTTCTGATAACAGACTCCCTTTTGTAATGTCATTCTGATGACAATAAATACAGGTAGGTGCATCGGGGTTATTATGCTCCAGCTCAATCATATGAACTGATGCAAGGTGGTCAGCTTTTACGTCTGCGTGGCACTTACCACAAAATTCAGTAGAATTTGTAAAGTGAAGCTCAGACTCAGGGTTATTGGGAGACTGAATCTGATGAGTGCCATGACATCCTTTGCAGTCCACATTGGCACTTCCGCCGGTACCTGAAGCCATTTTCATCTGTGGATGAAATTTGTGGTCTTCAGTAGTTTTGGTATGGCATCTGGTACAATTTACAGGTTCGATATTCTCTTTATGAGGAATATTATAAGGTTCATAGTCCTGATGGCAGTCTATGCATTTGAATGCCTTATGTACCGATCTCGGAATATGAAAAGGTTTTACTTCGAGTGAAATTGTTCTGCCGTTTTTAGTCATCGTAAGAGACGGGTCAATGTGGCATCCCATACATTCTTCATCTGTCTGGGCATATAAATTGCCTGCAAGAAAGAAAACAGACAGTAATAATATAATTAAAATTAAATTGTTTCTCATAACATCACCGTATAAAAAAAACACAATAAAAAAGTCTTACATCACTGTGTAAAAGGTTCTAAAAAAATTAAACATTTTACACAGTTATGAAAGAATGTTAAAAAAAATGGGGATTACTTAATGCGTTGCACTATAATAACCCCCATATCTCAAAGAACATTATTATTCAGCACTTTCGCCCAAACTAAGTAACCAGTTTACAACGGCATCAAGCTCTTCATCGCTGCCATTGAATTTCATAAGATGATTTTTATTATTGATTTTTTCTTCTTTCAATAAATATGCTTTTAATAAATCAGCATCATAATCAC
>CAZIXJ010000139.1:0-7122 GCA_964542835.1 uncultured Hyphomicrobiales bacterium | reverse complement strand
CTTCTGAAATTTGATGTGTTTATATTTAGACTTAAAGCATAGAAAGATTGATTCGAACCGACTGTATGTGTGTAATTGAATGATAAAAAAGAATTACGGGTTAAAAATTGTTCAATTGAAAATGTATAATTTGATATTTCATTAATTTCAGGCATATAATTTAAAGAAGCATTTAATCTTGCTCTACCAAGAAAAGCCAAAAATCTCGGCATTTTGTTAATATATAATGAAACTTCGCTATTCAAATTTTGAGAAATATTATTTATTTTAAAATTTTTTTCATTAAAACTCAGGTTATGCCTGAATCTAAAGTTTAATTTTCCCAAATTAAAAATCAAATTGGAGTTTATCTGATTTGAATTAATTGAAGGTGTCATATTTCTGCTTCCATAAAAAGAAAAAGAAACCGGCAGATTAAAAGGTCGGTTAATAGAATTCATAAAATATAAAGAACTTTTAGTATTTATAAAGCTTGAGTCAGTAGTTAATTCATAGTTAGTATAGATAACATCCAAACTTCCAAAAACAGATTTTGGAATTTTTAATCCTATTTCATAAATACCTTTGTTAGTGGCAAGCATATTTATCATAGAACTACTAAAAAGATTTATAGATGACCGGCTGACAAGTGAATAATCTTTACTAGCCTCAACTTTAGAAAAGTTCACCGTGCTTGTCAACCAGTCAAATATTCCTAAACTTACTGCAGCATCACCCAATTTTTTCTTTGTATTATAGTCTTCTGCGAAATTTGCAACATATTTGAGGCTTCCGGGCTTCAGAAATTCATTGGGTATATTAAATGATTTATCTTCTTCAAAATATTCACCTTTATTTCCATAATATTTTACTAATAATTCAGTATTTCCGTATCGTATAGGGATATCAAATTTGTAATGTCCGGCTAAATCAGTTTTCTGAATATCGAATAATTGGTCGTTTACATAGAGCTCTACTATCCATCCCGGTTCAATTTCATCTTCAATAATATATCTGCTAAAGCTATTTGATTTTTCGAAAGATTCATTTGTAATGTTAACCCCTTTTAAATTATAAAAATCTGTTCTGAATCCACGAGTAGAAGTACCACGATAATTAATGTTATAAATATCTCCAAAAGATACGGATTTTACATAGTCATTACTAAATTGGTATCTGAGTCGATATTTTTCAGTATAGTTAAAATTATCGTCTATTACTCTTCCATTAAAGCCATATTGTAATTCGCCACCGAGTATTTCCATTCCCAAATTCGAATTAATAAAATAACTGTAAATTCCTGCCGTATTTCGAGCCGATAGATTGTAATCAAGCATACCTCCGTTTATTAAATTATAATCTCTTGAGTAAATCAAAGGGGCACTGTTTTTGTCAGATTCTTCTTTGTTGAAGTTGCTTGTTAATTGCTCGATTTGTGCTGCTCTTACTATTGGCATTTCATATTCACTCTTAATCAATACAGACAAATCATTGTAATTTTTATGAACATCAACATCAAATAAATCTGCAAAAAAATCAATATTTATATATCCGCCTATTCCATAATCTATCCAGTCAGTTTCATTTATCGCTTCACTTTTATTATCAATTGATTTATATTTTCCACGAGAAAAATCTATTTCATAACTATTTTCCTCGTTATTAATATATCCTGAAATATTGCCTGTCTGATTGTCAATATTATAATATATTTGCAAAAAATTACAAACCTCTTCAAATGGTACAAATATATCATATTCATGAAAAAGCACTATAAAGTCCACGGAACTTCTTTGATATTTGATAGCGAATATGGCTTCTTCCACTTCAAGTTCAGCCCTTGCTATAGAATTAATCAGCAATAACAAGGGCAAACATAACAATATTAGTCTGCCCTTTGTTTTCATCATTGACTCTCAAATATTTCAATATTATATTCCTTTTTAATCGGTGTAAATGGAATTTTAAAATTATCAGGCACATCCTTATGTTCGTTGGAAATTAATAGCTCGACTTTATATTTGCCGTTATCTACTTCATCATTACTAAAATTATATGCCTTTTTACCGGAAAAATACAGTGGTGATAATTCACGCTTTTCGGAAACTAAATTACCATTCATATCAAATAATCGTATTATTGAAGTCCCGAAAAATGGTGAATTTCCCTTTCTTTCAAAATCGAATACGATATTTACTTCACCCGAATCAATATGGCTACTAATTCCGTTAATCTCAATTTCATTTGTTGTCCTGCCTTTTTGGAAAACCAGAGCTGCAATGAGAGTAAATTGGATATCCAGTCTTGCAGATATTGTTTCTGTATATGATGTATCAATTTCTTCCGGTGGATTTTTGGAAGTTATGAATACCCTTGCGAAATATGTTCCATCATCTAAATGTCCGATATTGCCTAGCATAAACCTGACAGTCTGTTCTTCTTTATCATCTAAAATCAACCTTTTTGGGAAGATTTTAATATGAGGAGTAGCATCATGGATTTTAGCAGTAAGTGAATCATCATATACCATTTGTGATTTACCTGTTGAGTCTAACCCCGGATAACCATATTTTACTTCTATGCTGATTTCCTTGGGTTCTCCGCTACTATTCATAACTTTCATATTTCCGGAGCGATTTTGCATATTTAAAAACACAGCCTGCGGATATATTGAAATCTGAGAGAACGCTTCAGTTATTGATAAAACAATAACTATCAATAGAATACTTAATATTTTCATTGTTGAGGCTCAATATTTGTATTACAAAAAAATTATTTCAGAGATTTTCACTCTATATATTCGACTTTTATTGTAGGGTAGAATGAGTAATCCCCACTTTCTACTCCTACCGGAATATAAATAGAGTTTATTTTAATAGTTACATAATATTTTTTATTTTCAAGTTCATATATATCATTATCTATAAAGTTATTTTCGAAACCTGTATAAGGACCTGTTTTCCATTCTGTTTCAAAATCAATCTCATTTGAACTTATATCTACTATTTTACTAATTCGGACTTTCCCTGATTTACAACCAATTATTTCAAATTTGATAACTTGTTCATCTAAAAAAGTATTATGAGTACCCTCTACTAATTTTCCGAGTTCCAAATCAAAATTTGTATTAATTGTAATACATTCATCATCCTGTGCCGGAAGGTTGTGCGTTAAACCGGCGAAAATCAGTATAAGCAGAATTATCAATATGTTATTTTTATTTTTCATCTTTCATTTTTTAGTACTTGCTTCCCAAACAGGGAAGCAAATATTTATTGTTTTTATAAATTATGATACCATGCACTGCATGTTGCAGTAAAAGTCCTTGCACCTGTAGTTTGAGCTTGGCTTGCATCTATCTCTGTAAAAAACAGTATGATATAAAATTCTTCAAGCTCTGATGGTGTCCATTCCCAGTTAGTCCATAAGCCACGATTAGGATACTGACCGGTTTCACCCCACTGCGGCGGAGATGTTTCATAACCCCAAAATCCATCAAGTTCTACTCCATCTATTGGATTAGGTAATGTAAGATTGAACTTAATGTGATACTGAGCTTCTCGTTCTACTCTGAAAATCCAGTAAGAGTTATCCTGAGGAGTCAATTCCCTTACCTGACCTTTAATAACGTCAGGCAATATATCCGGCTGCTGCTCCTGAACATTCTCTACTGTAAGTGGTTTGATAACTTTGACACTCATAGTAGCATCATCGCCTTCTACTGGATTGTGTGTTTGTGCCTGAGCTATAGTAGCTGACATCATTAACATAATTATTGCTGTTAAAATCTTTTGCATATTATTATCTCCATTTATTAAAAATAGGCTGTATCATAACTCATTAATATTATCAGGTGCTAAAATGAGAAGCATGAATTTTTCGACTATAGTAATTTATCCCACCATAAATAATAATTCATTAAATACATTATGATACAGCTTTTGTTAAATTATAAACCTACATAATACCCTTCACAAGTTGCCGTAAATGTGCGGTCGCCTGTTGTTGTTGCTGATGATGCATCAATACTGCTTACTTTTAATGCCACCCATCCGTCGGTTTTTAAAAGTTCTGTAGGATTTTCACCCCACCAAAAACTAACATTTAGAGGTGTATTTGGAAATTCCCAATACGTATCAGGAGGTGTATCAAAAAAGTACCATTCAGCATTTAAAGTTACACCATTCACTGGATTAGGTAAAGACATAATTAATTTTACTTTATATCCTGACTCTTTTTGAAGACTGAAAATTTGATATGTATTAGGACCCAAATCACGGGTTTGTCCCATAATAACATCCGGTAAGTCGAATGAAGTAACATTAGCGTCGTAATTTTCAACTACAAACGGTGTAATAACCGTTACACTCATAGTGGCATCATCGCCTTCAGTTGGATTGTGTGTTTGTGCCTGAACTATAGAAGCAGACAACACCAACATAATTATCGAAATTATAATCTTTTGCATTTTATTATCTCCTTAAATTATGGGCTTGCATATTATTATAAGTTGCAAGCCCTTATAAAAATTATTATAAATCATTATAGCAAAACGAAACTATCTGAACAAACGCTCTTTCTCCCGGAGTAGCTCCGGATTTTGCCCAAACCCAATCATATACAATATGCAAATAGTATTTACCATCTCCACTCAAATCAACGATTTCACTATTTCCTTCAAATAAAAGTTCTTCAAGAGTTCCGGGACCGCCAAATCCTTCAGTGGTTCCTAACAACCTGTAAGATACTTCTACATTGTCAATTTCGTATTCTCTTTGAATTGTAATAGAAATACTTTTATTTGCTTCACCCGTAAATGAAAAAACACTTTTATTGTCAGAATCCTCATTTGGATTAGTCCCAATATAATATTTACTGCCTACGGGTATAGTAGGCCACCATAAGTGGTCACTGTTTTTAGGGTTAGGGGATACAGTCAATTGTTCGATAACAGTTGTATTAAACGCTGCTGAACTTGATTCCGGAGTACCGGGATATGTACCCTGTGCAAATATTGCCACATTCGCACTGAGTAATAATATCATTATACTTATAATCTTGTTCATTATAGACTCCGGTTAAAATTGTTCAACATTATATTCCTGAATAAACTGCGGTTACTCCGACTGTAAAAGTTTTTTCACCTGTTGAAGTAGCTTCTTCTGCATTTACACCTGTGCAGGTATAAGTAATTGAGGCTTCTCCCGAGGCATTAAGTTCTTCAATATCTGCAGACCAACCTCCTAGGAGAGATACTCCATCTACATCATCAGGACCTGACTTTGTAAAATCAACTTCATAATTTGCTTCACCTGTTAGGGAAAATGTAATTCCCATGCCTGTAAAAGTTCGTTCTTGTCCATTGATGACAACCGGCAAATCAATATCACCTGAGTTAGTCCATGCCAACGGTGCTATTACCGTTGTTGTAAATGTTGCGCTTGCTGATACTGATTCGTTGTGTGCGAAAGTAACTGATGTTGCCATAATTGCAACTACGAGAATTGTGATTAGCTTTGTCATGATAAAATTCCTTTAATAAATTAAAAAAAATAAAATGTATAAAACAATCTGTAAGCTTTAGCATTACCATATCAGCAACCGGCCGTAATTGCAAATAAAAGTATTTGCCTGCTTACATAATTAATTGTTTCCAAAAAATAAAATAAAATTAGTTCGTTTATTTATTTCATTAAGCTTTATGTGATAAAAGAACCTTGGAGCCTTCAGAAGTTGGCCGCTTCTGACGGCTTTTTTATTTAATAATAAATTCAAAGAACAAATATTAAAAATTTTACAATCCTGTATATTCAACCGAAATTTCCTGATTAAACAGATGTGTACCTGAATTTGCATTCTCTCCGATTTCAATCGAATCTACTGTAATTTGAATCTCTGCTTCTCCATTACTATCCAGTACATCAGGTAATGCAGAATGAGATATTCCGATTTTTACGTCATTTTGACTGCTTGTTGAAACCTCTTCCATCGAAATTATGTTGCAGCTAATAGCTGCATTTTCGTGTCCGTTTATGGTAAATACCATCGTCTCAGCAGGAGACAATTGCTTAAATGTACCTTGAGGAAAAATACCAAGAAATAATTCTTGTGGTTCCACATCAATTCTGAGACCTTTTACAACTTCTAATTTAACTACACCGTCTTTAATAGCATAACTTTGCGAATATGAATTATTTGCAGAAATAATTAATAACACAAATAATAATTCTATTAAGCTCTTTAGATTTCCAATATGTAATATTTTA
Organism: uncultured Hyphomicrobiales bacterium; assembly: GCA_964542835.1. Lineage (GTDB taxonomy): Bacteria > Bacteroidota > Ignavibacteria > Kapaibacteriales > UBA2268 > CAZIXJ01. Next base: position 877 of record CAZIXJ010000139.1, on the reverse strand, counting down.
CTTTTCATAATTGTCCGGCTTCCTTCTTTTATTATCAAGTAAATTATGATAAATAATTCGTAATTGATAACTATTTTCAATTCCAAAATTCAAACAACTTTTTTTCAATGATCAAAAATCACAATTGCAAAATGCACTTATTAAAAATTTAAGTCAATACCCAAAAAACGGTAAAATTTATAATACCAAAATATGCTTAGAAATTTATTTTTAAGTATTTTTGCTTAAGTATTTTATATATATTTTTATTTTTAAGTGAAAATACTTAATTTATGATTTTTTTATTCGGAAATTGTTATTATATTGCATTTATAATATCTATAAATAGATAATAATGTATCTGAAATAAATTAGTTGGGGCTATTATGTCCGGTCATCAGAACAACTTAAGTAAATGTGATGATAAAACAAAAAAATTACTTATTGTTGAAGATCACTTAATTACAGCAGAGCTTCTGGCTATGCAAATTGAAAATGCAACTGATTATCAAATTACTGACATTTTAAAAACTGGTAGAGATATTTTAAATTACGAAAAATATCAGGAAATTGATGTTGTAATTTCTGATTATATGCTCCCTGAAATTAATGGATGTGAAATAATTAAACACATTCATATGATGAATCCTGAGATAAGAATAATAATTTTATCGGGGTATTCTGATATTTCCAAGATTCGACATTGTTTTGAATTGGGAATACACGGATATATCAGTAAGGAATCATCAATTAAAAATGTAATTAACAGCATTAATTGCGTCCTGAATGGTGGAAATTTTATTTGTGACAAAATTGTATTGTCTTTGTTTAAAAGTAAGTTAGATGACCATTATAACGATAATGGCTATAATAATGGTAATGATCACATCGAAACTAT
>CAZIXJ010000138.1:0-7127 GCA_964542835.1 uncultured Hyphomicrobiales bacterium | reverse complement strand
TATTGGTATTTTTTTATTGATATATGAATATCTAAGCATATTTTCTAATTAAAATAATACAAATGCTGTTTATAACATATATAAATCAATAAATAAGCAAAATCATCTGTTTTGAAATGATATCAAAACAATATTACCATTATTTCATATTTGCGATAATCAATAATATTATTAATTTAGATTAACGTAATTTAATATTTAGTTAATCATAATACCCATAAACACACTAAATTGCTTGGTTATTAATTATTTTTTTTGCATTTTAGTTATTAGTTATTCTGAATAATTGATATATTTAACAGAAACGAGAAATTTTAATATAATATTAATGAGATATTTATGAATGAAATTTCAATTGAATCAAAAACAGTAAGTTTGAAATCCCGAACAGAAGAACACACCGGAGAGTTCATTAGTAAATGCTACCAATGTGGCAAATGTGCAGCCGGATGTCCGTTGTCTGAAGAGATGGATTTAAAACCGAATCAGATTTTAAGATTAATGCAGCAGGAATACCCAGATTACGAAGATGAGATACTAAGCTCCTACGGAATATGGCTTTGTCTCACGTGCCAGACCTGCACTGCAAGATGCCCGCAGGAAGTGGATATTGCCCTTATTACGGATTATCTCCGCTCAGAGTCGCTTAATCAAGGCAAGATACATCCAAAAGCCAGGGATATACTTTCCTTCCATCAGGCTTTTTTAAGTTCTGTGGAATCAGGCGGCAGACTGTCCGAAGTTGGGCTAATAAAAAACTACAAACTAAAAACAATGCACCTTATGCAGGATGTAGCCCTGGCTCCTCAGATGTTTGCAAAAGGTAAGTTGCATCTGTTTCCCAAAAAAGCCAAGGGATTAGATGGCATAAAAGAAATATTTCAAAAAACAAGGTCCGGAGGTGAATTATGAAAATCGGATATTACCCGGGCTGTTCGCTTGAAGGAACTGCACTCGAATACGACGAGTCATTAAAAGCAGTTTGCAAACAATTTGATATCGAATTAGCAGAAATTAATGGTTGGAATTGTTGCGGTGCTACTGCCGCTCATTCGGTAAATCACAGCCTTTCTGTTGCTCTGCCTGCAAGAATACTTGCTCTTGCAGAAAAGCAGGGATTTGAAGAAGTGCTTGTACCTTGTGCTGCATGCTTTAGCAGACTTTTTACTGCAAAAAGCGAAATAGAAAAAGATGATACACTTAAAAACGAAATAAAAAATATTATTGAAATTGATTTTGATAAATTACCGGCACCGATTAATATGATTGACTTTTTGAATAAGTACATCATAAAAAATTTACCTGAAAAAGTTACAAATCCATACAAACATAAAGTTGCCTGCTATTACGGATGTCTTCTAGTAAGACCTCCTAAATTACTTGGAATTGATAATTTTGAAGACCCTCAGACTATGGAAGGCGTAATCCGGGCAATAGGAGGCAAAACTATTGACTGGGCATTCAAAACAGAATGCTGCGGCGCAGGGCTTTCTATCTCTAAAACAGATATAGTAGCAAAATTATCAGGAAAAATACTGGAAGATGCAACTGACAGAGATGCAGAAGCTATTATAGTTGCCTGTCCTATGTGCCATTCCAATCTGGATATGCGTCGGAAAGAAATTAACCGGCATCTTGATAAACAGATTACTACTCCAATATTATATATTACTCAGGCAATTGGGTTAGCTCTTGGATTAAACGAGAAGGAACTCGGATTTCATCGTCATTTTGTTCCGGTGAAAACAGTAAATAAAATTAAAGAAAAATCAGCAGCGGAGGTGTCATAATGTCAAGAATTGGAGTTTTTGTTTGCCACTGCGGCGAGAATATCAGTTCAACTGTTGATTGCACCAAAGTAGCCGAGACTATGAGTCATTACAAAGGTGTTAAGCACAGCATTGATTATAAATATATGTGTTCCGACCCCGGGCAGACCCTGATAAAAGATGCAATAAAAGAGCACCGGCTCGACGGAGTAGTAGTAGCAGCCTGTTCGCCACGTATGCACGAGCCTACTTTCAGGAAAGCCTGTGCAGAAGCCGGGCTAAACCCATATTTATGCGAAATGGCTAATCTCAGGGAGCATTGCTCTTGGGTGCATCCTAAAGATAAACTGACAACTGACAAGGCGATTGACCTTGTAAGAATGCTTGTAGAAAAAGTAAAACGCAATAAACCTCTGTATCCGATAGAAGTGCCTTTAACAAAAACCGCACTCGTAATAGGCGGTGGTGTAGGCGGTATTCAGGCAAGCCTTGATATTGCCAATTCTGGGCATAAGGTAATACTCGTAGAAAAAGAACCATCCATCGGCGGACATATGGCTCAGCTCTCCGAGACTTTCCCGACTCTTGACTGCTCGCAGTGTATTCTTACACCGAGAATGGTAGAAGTGGCTCAGCATCCGAATATCACACTTTTAACTTATGCTGAAGTGGAAGGAGTTGACGGATTTATTGGAAACTTTAAAGTAAAAGTCAGGAAAAAAGCAAAAAGTATTGATGAGGATTTATGTACCGGATGCGGTATTTGTGTGCAGAAATGCCCTAACAAGAAAATACCGGATGAATTTAATGCCGGATTAGATAACAGACATGCAATATATGTTCCTTTTCCTCAGGCAGTACCAAACAAACCCGTTATTGATAAAGAATACTGTTTATTCTATAAAAACGGTAAGTGTAAGAGATGCGAAAAAGTATGTCCTACCGGTGCCATAAGACTTGGGCAGGAAGATGAAATTGTAGAATTTGAAGTAGGGGCTATTGTAGCTGCTACTGGATTTGATATAAAGCATAGTGATTTCTTCGCTGAATACGGATACGGTAAATACAAAGACGTAATTGACGGATTGCAGTTTGAGAGACTCGCTTCTGCTTCAGGACCTACTCTCGGCGAAATAAAAAGACCTTCTGACGGCAAAAAGGTGGAAAATATCGTATTTGTTTCCTGTGCAGGCTCACGAGACCCTTCAAAAGGTATCGAATACTGCTCGAAAATATGCTGTATGTACACTGCCAAACACGCTATGCTTTACAAACATAAAGAGCATCACGGCAATGCATATGTATTTTATATGGACATAAGAGCAGCCGGTAAGAATTATGATGAATTTGTAAGAAGAGCTATAGAAGAAGATGATGTAAAATATATCAGAGGACGCGTATCCAAAGTATATGAAAAGAACGGCAAATTAATTGTGAAAGGCGTTGATACTCTAATGAATTCCAGACCCGTTACAATCGAAGCTGATATGGTAGTCCTTGCAACTGCTGCAATAGCTAATTCCGATGCAGAAGAGCTTGCTCAAAAACTTCACATAAGCTATGACAAACATCATTTCTTTGCAGAAGCACATCCGAAACTCAAGCCGGTAGAAACAAATTCTGCAGGGATTTATCTTGCAGGTGCATGCCAGTCGCCTAAAGATATACCTGAGACTGTATCTCAGGCATCGGGAACGGCAGCCAAAATTGCCGCCCTGTTTTCAAAGGATATTCTATCACGCGAGCCTGTGGTGGCAGAAGTAAGAAAAATGCCTCCGCCTGTATTTTCCACTTGCGTGGGCTGTTTCCTTTGTCAGTCCGTATGTCCTTATAATGCAATCGAAAAAGAGGATATACTTGCGAGAAACGGAGATTTGATAAAAACAATAGCAAAAATAAATGCAGGGCTTTGCCAGGGCTGTGGTACCTGTGCGGCGCTCTGTCGTTCCAAATCAATTGATATTCACGGCTTTACAAATGAACAGGTATGGTCGGAAGTAATGTCTTTAATTAATCTGAGAGAAGAATATGCAGAAGTTTGAACCTAAAATATTCGGTTTTGTATGCAACTGGTGTACTTATGCCGGAGCTGACCTTGCGGGTACAAGCAGAATAAAACACCCGCCGAACGTAAGACTTATAAGATTTCCATGCACGGGAAGAATTGATTTTATGTTGCTTATGAAAGCATTTGCTGCCGGTGCTGATGCTGTAATAGTTTCAGGCTGCCATCCAAATGACTGCCACTATACTTCAGGTAATTTCCATGCTCGCAGACGCTGGATTTTGTTTAAGGAATTGCTCGATTTTATGGGATTTGATTCAAGAAGGCTTTTCTTTAGCTGGGTATCTGCCGCTGAAGGCTCAAAATGGGCTAATCTTGTGGATGACGTTGTGAAAGAAGTGAAAGAATACGGACCGTTTACCGATTATCATAAACTTAAAAAAATCGGTATAGGTGTGCCGGAAGATATTTTTCTTGATATCAATGAATTAATAAAGTCGGAGGCAATATGAAACAATTACAGCAACGTGCCGAAGAGATTTTAAATGAAGGGAAAGCAAAAATTATAATCGGTTATACTTCTTCGGTTGAGAACAAGGTGAAACCTTCTTTTATTACCGATAGTAAGGATGCAGCAAATCTGATTTTTGATATGCGAAGCGTAAAGAATCTTGCTACTTTTCTTAACAGGAAAGAAATTAAGAGTATTGAAAAAATTGGAATTGTTGCAAATATTGATACATTGCGTTCGGTAATGCAGCTCTATTCGGAGCATCAGCTTGAGGGAATTGACCTGACAATTTTATACATCAGCGAAGAAGGCGAAATGACTGAATTTGAATCTCTTGCCAAAGCAGAAGAATTGCTTCTCGGGAAAAAATTCATTCACAAGGAATTATCAGAAGAGACTAAATCAGTAGAAGATATGCCGAGAGAAGAAAAGTGGGAATTCTGGACAAAGGAATTATCCAACTGCATAAAGTGCTATGCCTGCCGGCAAGCCTGCCCTATGTGCTACTGCACTACCTGTATGACCGAAAATAATATGCCTCAGTGGGTATCCATTCCTTCATTCGGACATTCCAATCTGGAATGGCATATATTGAGAGCTATGCACCTTGCCGGAAGATGTGTTGATTGCGGAGAATGTGCAAGAGCCTGCCCAATGGATATTCCGCTGAATTTACTTACTTATAAGCTCAATGATATGATACATAATAAATTCGGGCATCAGGCAGGAATTACTCAAAAAACCGATTATGTATTGTCGCAATACAAAACTGAAGATAAAGAAAATTTTATAAGGTAGGTAAAAATGATTGAATATAAAGAAATTAGTATTGATAAGCTGACTCAGTTGCTTGATAATATAAGCGAAAAGGGGACAAAAGTTGTAGCCCCTCAGGATAAAAACGGAAAATATTTTTTTGGCGATGCCGCTAAAGGCTATAAGTTGCCGGAGAATTATATCCAAACCGTTTTATCGCCGAAGTCTGTAATATTTCCAAGAAATGAAATACTTTTTGATTATAAATTCAAAGAAAAAGATATTATAATTGAAGATAATACGGAATTTGATGATGTAGTAGTATTCGGTCTCAGACCTTGCGACGTTAAAGCAATGAATTATCTTGCGGATTTTTTCATAAGAGATTATACAGATAAACAAGTAAAACTTCGCTGGGAAAAGACTACTTTGATTTCCGTAAGCTGTGAAAGCTCAGATGAATATTGCTACTGCACTTCGGTAGGAGGAGACCCCTCAGACAGTACGGGCAGCGATTTGCATCTGACTAAAATAAGCGGGGACAAATATTTTGCCGAAGCAGTAAGCAATAAAGGCAAAGAAATTCTGACTCAATACAAAGAATTATTTTCAGAAACCGAAAAAATTGATAAGACAAATTTTACTGCAGATGTACCCGTAAGATTTGATTTGAATAAAGTAATGAATAACATTCCTGAGAGTTACAACGAAAAATTCTGGGAAGAACTAGCACTTGCCTGCCATGGCTGCGGCACCTGTGCATTCAGTTGCCCGAGTTGCACTTGCTTTGATATACAGGACGAAGCTGATTTGAACGGCGGCAGCAGAGTAAGAACGTGGGATTGCTGTGCATTCGGTTTATTTACGGTGCATGCATCCGGGCATAACCCGAGAGAAGTTCAAAGCCAGAGATGGAAGCACAGAGTGAATCACAAATTCAGATACAGCGTAACTAACCACGACACAGTAAGCTGCTACGGCTGCGGAAGATGTATTCGTAATTGTCCTTCAGGAATGTCTATACTTCAACCATTAGAATTAATAGCGGAGATGAAATAATGAATACAGATAATGTTTATATTCCATATATAATGATAATTGAAAAAATTACGGAAGAGGCACCGCAAACAAAGACTTTCAGGCTTAAATTTTCTGATGAAAACGATGCTGCCAAATTTGATTTCAGAGCAGGGCAATTCGGTGAGTATTCTGTATTCGGTGAAGGAGAGTCCACTTTTTGCATAGCATCATCGCCTACAAGGAACGATTATATTGAATGTACGTTCAGAACGGCAGGTAGGGTAACTACTGCTCTCTCAAAATGTGAAGAAGGCGATATAATCGGATTTCGCGGTCCATACGGAAATATTTTTCCGCTTGATGAATGGAAAGGCAAGAATTTTGTATTCATAGCAGGCGGTATCGGTCTTCCTCCATTGAGATGCGTAATATGGAATGTATTGGACAGAAGAGATGAATTCGGCGATGTTACCATTGTATATGGTGCGAGAGGCGCCAATGATTTGGTATATAAAGACGAGCTGAAAGAGTGGGAAGAGCGGGATGACGTTAATCTTATTACTACGGTGGACCCGGGAGGCGACGGACCCGACTGGAAAGGAAAAGTAGGGTTTGTGCCTGCAATTTTAAAAGAAGCAGCCCCTTCTGCCGAAAATACAATAGCGATAGTCTGCGGACCTCCGATTATGATAAAACTCTCGATGCCTGTACTTCAGGAGCTTGGTTTCGACAATGACAGCATTTACAGCACGCTTGAAAATCGTATGAAATGCGGAGTCGGCAAATGCGGGCATTGTTGCGTAGGAGACGTATATATCTGCAAGGACGGACCGGTATTCAGTTATTCACAAATACTCGAATTACCGCCTGAATATTAATTCTAATTGAATTTTTTCACCCTGACCCTTCCGAAGGATATTAAAGCCTTCGGGAGGGTTTAAACATTATATTGAATATCTTTGATAATAACTCAGTATTAGGAGCTAATATATCACGTAATACTAAGTTGCATTCAAACATTCAAGAGAAAACATCTGATTCCCACCTGTGCCGATTTTATCGGTAA
>CAZIXJ010000137.1:3039-7157 GCA_964542835.1 uncultured Hyphomicrobiales bacterium | reverse complement strand
GATAATAATAAATTAAAAAATATATTTATAATTAAGTAAATTTTTAAATAATAGGGGGTCTAAATGAAACTCTTAAAAGAATTTCAAAGTTTCAAAGCCGTGATGGGACTTCTGCTTTTGGTAACATTTTTGGTTGTGAATGTGAACACAGCAGAGGCACAGTCTAAACCGCGTGCTCCGAAACTAAGTTTGACCGGGTCAGAAACAAATTATGACCAGTTTTTGTATCCGGACGGTAGAATATGGTTGCCACCAAATGACGGTGAACCGAGAGAATTCCTGCTGCCTGTATTTATACAGCACCAGCAGTGGTACACATACTATTATGATAATCCTGCACTTGTAAAATATGTAGTGAAACCAATCGAAAGTTTTGAGTTTTCAATATTTTACAATGAAACTGCAATTCGTGCAGTAGATGTAGTAGCATCAGTTCCTGATGAATTGGAAGATCAATTTATGGATGATCCGCTTGCGAAAAATTTCCACTTCTCAGTGGATGACCACGAAGATGATTACTATTGGAATTATCTTAATCCAAGCCATCCGTCAATAGACAAAGAAAACGGCAGAAGAATCAATATCGTTGGTACTTCAAATATGCCGCTATCAGTAAGAAATCCAAGATCAGAACAGTTTGAACTTTTACTTTTTGTAAAATTCAAAGTATTATATAATAATGAACCGGGTCAGGCTACTGAATTTAATAAAACTTCTCCTATTTATTTTGATGACAGAGCAGTTTATTTCAACGAAGTTAATTTCGTAACCGAACCTGCATGGAAAAACATGTATGAATATAATATGGATTTGTATCAGATTGATTATCCGGGACCTAGCGAGGTGCTTGCCGGTTTGACTAATAACAAACCTTCAATGCAGAATCTTTATCAGAAAGAGCCTTATCAGCCGGGTACTATTTGGTTAAATTTCTCTGACCAGTCTCCGGAATTTGATATCGAATCTACTCAGGATGAAATAATTAAAGATCCTAATCAAGCAGGACTTTATCATTTCTCAAAACCAATTACTGTAGATTCTAACTCTGTAGCACCTAACCCTGAATATGGTTCAAGAATTATTCAGTTGCTGAATAAAACTTCACTTTCCAGATTGAATTATATCAATGTGGAATCAGATGCGGATTGGCTCCAGTTTAGAACCGTGGATATTGGTGAAGAGTCTAAAATTCCTCCTCAGATTAGAAACTTTACTACAAAAGGTTCTATTAACTTTATAGATAATGGAATAATTGGAGTAATTTCTGACCCTGAAGGTGAAGTAGCCGGAAGAACAGACGGTGATGTATTTTTGGAAATCAAATGTGACCCTGAATTCTTAAATATTGAAGAAGGTGAAGCTACCGGTATTTATACCGGACATGTAACTTTCAAATCGGAATATGCAGGTGTTTCTCCTGTTAGATTGAGAGTACAGTTTATTTATATCAAGAATCCGTTTGAGCCGGCATTTGCAAAAGGTGAAGGTTATCCGGGCGGGATTTTCCTTGATATGTATAACGGAAATCAGTCCCAGAGATTAGTATTTGGTACGGGTAAAAGAGCTTCTGACGGAGTAGATTCACTTTACGGAGAATTTGCTTATAGTTCAGAAATGCCTACAAATAACTTTGCTGCAAGATTTTATCCTGTAGATGATGAAATTCAAGAACAAGTTCCATTCGGATTTGGAGATTTTGCCTCAAGTGAAAGTAGCAGGCGCTCAGTATCAAGAGATATAAGAAGCTATGATGATACTCTTACTTCTATTACATACAAAGTTAAATATAACAGAGTGGATGATAATTCTCCAATTATTATCGAATGGGATGTAAGAGCATTTCCTGTAGGTTCACAACTCTTTATTCGTGATACCTTAAATGGTTCATTGTTTGATGCTGTTAATATGAGAACAGCTACTGAAATTGGTGATTTTAGAAGGTCATTTACAATAGTTGACCCAAGAATTAAATCATTTTTAATTGAATATACACTTCCAAGAGTTATCAATTATGTTGATAATGAAGGAAGACCAATAATCAGAAAAGGATGGAACTTACTTTCTCTTCCTGTAAGACCTGTTAACAGTAAATGGGATGTATTTTATCCAAATGCAATAAATATCCCTTGGATGTATAATCAGGCTAACTATCAGGAAGAAGAAAATCTGAGACCGGGTATTGGATATTTCGTAAAATATGGAGATTATGTAGATGTAAAATTTGCAGGTTCTTATATTGGTGAAATTTCCAATGATAATATTCCTATTGATCCGGTAAGAGTTTATCCGGGAGACAGACAGGACCCTGATTCAGATAATTATGGCGGATGGAATGCAATCGGGGCATTATCTGTTCCTGTAAATGCTGATGATATCAGTTTCACTAATTTCCAAAATGATCGTCCTGACAGATCTTATACAAGAAACTACGGTGTATGGGGATATAGTACTGACCTTGGTTATAAAAAAGTATCCCAGATGATGCCGGGACTTGGTTACTGGATAAAAACAAATAGTAATGGTTATTTAAAATTAGTAGCCAATACACCTACAAATAAAGTTCAGGTTAATGAACTTGAAGCTGCTAAAGCAGAAACAGAATCACGTTCAGTCGTTGTTAATGTAAGTGATGCAGCAAGTTCAACTGAACTCTATATTTCAACTGATAAAAACATTGACGTAAACAACTATGATATGCCTCCAGTACCTTTGGAAGGTCTTTTTGATGCAAGATTTGCTACTAATACTTATCTTACAAATTCAGAAGAACCTGTAATCAAAGTACAGGGCGTAGATATGCCAATGAACTTAACTATCAGAAATGCTGATGCAGAATATAACGTAATGGATGCAGTAACCGGAAAATTATTCGGTACTATCGGAAAAGGCGAAACAAAATCTGTGATTATTAATGAATTGCCTTATGGCGCCGTAAAACTCGCCAAAACTCCTAATACTGATGCTGCCGGTAATCTGAGCATTTATCCTAACCCTGTTGCTCATTCATCTACTGTAAACTTTGAATTGCCGGCTGACGGCAACGTAAAAGTTGAACTGTTTGATGAATTAGGTAACAAAGTAGAAACATTAGTAAATGAATACAGAAATGCCGGACCTTACAGCGAAACTCTTGAAGCCGCTGAAATCAACACCGGAAGCTATATTCTTAAAGTTTCTGCTAACGGATATTCTGAAGTTACAAAAGTAAATGTAGTGAAATAATCATTCACTTTGATAATATAATGGGCATCGGAGGGTAATTTCCCTTTGCTGCCCATTTTTTTTATGCTATTTTTTGATTATATTCGTTAATGAATTTATGTAATATTTTTTGAGATTAAAATGATAAAATATTTTTTCATAGTTGCTTTTGTTTTTAGTTCATTATTATCTTTTGCAAATGACTATGTAAGGATTAAAATTGATGTAAGAACTTCAGCAGGTGAAAAATTTGATGATTTGTATATCGGTTCTCATCCCGATGCTACTTTTGGGGTAGATTACGACCTCGGTGAAAAAGAAAAGCCACCATTCCCGCCTCCGGGTAATCTTCATTGTGCTTTTATATGGACTGATACACTGGCAGTGGATTCTTTAGAAACTATTCATTCTAATGAGGTTTATTATCCTGTACCTGATAAGAAAAAATATCATTACAGATACAAGTTGTATATCAGAAAAGATAATTCTTATGACACTGCCACCGTAAGATGGCATAATATACCGGAATATGTGGATAGTGCTTATTTTTCGGATATTGCTGAGTATTCTTTTAAAATTGATATGATGGAACAGTCACAATACACAATAGGTGGCAATGACTTATTTATTGATTATTTTCTTTTTGATATTTACTTTTCTGCAAATCCGAGTTCAGTAGAAATGAATGCCGCCTCAGGCTTTAATTTATATCCAAATCCTGCTAATAATGTACTATTTTTGGATAGCAAATTCAAAAAATCAATCATTTATGATTTGACGGGAAAAATCTTTATAGAAAAAATGAATACTGATAATATTGATATTTCAGATTTAAAATCCGGAATATATTTGATAAAGTTATTTGATGGCAAGAATTACATAACTAAACAATTTATTAAGATATAATATGCTAATAT
>CAZIXJ010000137.1:0-3029 GCA_964542835.1 uncultured Hyphomicrobiales bacterium | reverse complement strand
GAAAGAAATAACAGAAAATATCGTGATAAAAGAGCAAGACCATTAAGACACACGGCAAAAAGTGATGACTCTAAGCTGAATGAAAAGCGAAAATCCAATCCTAATCAACATCATATTAAAAAAAGCAGACCATATATTTCTGTCGTAGTTCCTTTGCTCAATGAAGAAGAGTCACTTCCCGAACTCGCAAAAGAGCTTGAATATAACCTGAATGGTATTACTAACGGAAGCTATGAAGTGATTTTTGTGGATGACGGCTCTACTGATAATTCATTCGAAGTGATAAAAGGAATAAATAACAGGAATAAAAGATTTAAAGCAATAAGATTCAGAAGAAATTACGGAAAATCTGCCGCACTTGCTGTTGGTTTTAACACTGCACAGGGAAATTTTGTAGCTACTATGGATGCTGATTTGCAGGATGACCCTAAAGAACTTTCTCCAATGCTACACAGACTGAAGGAAGGATTTGATATGGTGTCAGGATGGAAAAAAGAACGAAAAGACCCTATTTCAAAAACTATCCCTTCTAAATTTTTTAACTGGGTAACTTCAAAAGTAAGTAAGGTAAAACTGCATGATTTCAATTGCGGGCTTAAAATGTACAGATGGGAAGTAACAAAATCTCTGGAAATATATGGTGAAATGCACAGATATATACCTGCACTTGCTCACTGGGAAGGATTTAAAGTAACTGAAATAGTCGTAAATCACAGAGCCAGAAAATATGGTAAAACAAAATTCGGCTTGAGCCGCTTTGTAAACGGTTTTCTTGATTTGATGACGGTAATGCTCACTACGAGGTATTTCAAAAGGCCTCTGCACTTTTTTGGCAGTATAGGTACGATATTAACATTGATAGGCTTTGCAATATCTTTGTCATTAAGTATTCAATGGTTTACGGGAGAAACTTATCTGAGCAACAGACCAATTGTATTATTGGGTCTGGGGCTTATTATCGTTGGTATTCAGTTTATTTCTACAGGTTTGTTGGGAGAAATGGTTGTAAAAAATTCAATGAAAGAAAATGTTTCCAATTATAGTATAAAAGAACGTTTGTAAAATTAATTAAAATAAATATATGAAACGATATCTAATAATTATGTTTCTGCTGATACCGGTATTTTCTTATGCGGGTAATATAAGTATAATGGCAGGATATAAAAATACAAATATACTTTGGGACAATCTCGGAAAAGATTTGATAGCACCTCAGACGGAAGAAGGAGAAGACTTTATAAGAGGAGGCAGTTTTGATGTAGCTCAGCCGGGAATTGAATTCAGAATGGAATATTATCTGAATGACAGATTTACGATTCCATTCGGCTTGGACTATACGTTCTTTACATCAAAAGAATTAGTTCCTTTGAATAATTTCATTTATTTCAAGTATGATCATAAAATTAAATATACCGGAATTTATACAGGTTTGTATTACACGATAAAAAAATATAAAATACTGGATACTAGAATTTATGGTGGTATAGATGCAAGAGCTTCGTTTATTAATAATATTGAATTTAAGCAATATATGGTATTCAGAGAAATTCCCGAATTAAATGATACGAGGGATTTGAATACAAAAAGCAATGCATTCAGATTTGGTGGTACTGCAAAACTTGGAGTAGATGCTAATTTTAATGAGTATTTGAATATGCACTTTGATTTTGCATATTCAATAATTAATCTTATAGGTGCTGAAGATGACAGAGGCGAGCTTTTTTCTGTAGATAAAGATTTTCAGAATCAGGAATCTCTTGTTCATATGTTTCATATTTCATTAATGTTACAATATAATTTTAAAAGATGAAAATCCGCAATATTGAATTAAAAACTGATTGTATTTTTTACAAAGGATATATGCCGTGCAAACCTCATAAAGTGTATGGCGTAAAGTGTGAGAACTGTAATTATTACAAAAGAAAAACTAAAAGAATTCTTATAATAAAACTCGGAGCAATCGGAGACGTAATAAGAACTACGACACTGCTCCACAGATTATGGCATGAAAATCCCGAAGCTGAAATTTGGTGGGTTACAAATACTCCTGAAGTATTACCCGCTAAAGTAGATAAAGCTCTGGCATTTAATTTTCAGAATACAATGCTGCTTCAATCTGTTCAATTTGAAGTTGTAATAAATCTTGATAAAGACCCCGATGCGTGCAGTCTTGCTTCATCTCTCAATTCAAATAAGACTTACGGTTTTATCATAAAAGACGGCATCCCTCATCCGGCAGATGAAAAAGCTGAACTTAAATATCTGACCGGAATATTCGATGATATTAATAAGAGCAATGATAAATCTTATCCACAGGAAATATATGAAATATGCGGATATGAATATAGGGGAGAGGAGTATATACTTGATAATGAAAAATATTTATTTAATATCCAAAATAATGGAAACAAGATAGTAGGGCTGAATACGGGCTGTGGTGAAAGATGGATTTCGAGGCTGTGGGATGAAGAGAACTGGATAAAACTTGCTCTGAAATTGAAAAAAAACGGGTATTTTCCATTATTGCTTGGCGGTGCACAGGAAGATGAAAAAAACAAGAGAATTGCCGAAAAATCCGGTGCAGAATATCTTGGTCATTTTCCATTAAAAGAATTTATTGCTCTTATGAATGAGTGCGATATAGTAGTTACAGCGGTTACTATGGCAATGCATATAGCCATAGCTCAAAAGAAACAGCTTGTTCTGATAAATAATATTTTTAATCCGAAGGAATTTGAGCTTTTCGGCAGGGGGGAAATAGTAGAGCCTGACAAAGAGTGCAAATGCTTTTTTTCTCAAAAATGTGAAAATGATGATTACTTCTGTATGGAGCATTTGCCAGTATCAAAAATACTTGACGCTGTAATAAGAAATGACAGATAGAGACTCCTTTTAAAAGTCTGATGAGCTAAGAAAAAAGTATTTACACATCAGAATATTTAATTCTATTGAAGATACGAGGATAAGAGTCTGATATACTAAGTTGCTTTCAAACATTCAAGAGAAAACATCTGATTCCCACCTGTGCC
>CAZIXJ010000136.1:0-7201 GCA_964542835.1 uncultured Hyphomicrobiales bacterium | reverse complement strand
TTAAAAGAATTTTCAGAATTGCACGAAGAAATTAAATCCAATATCAGTAAATTATTTAATGAAAAAAAGGAAAAATGATGTCTGATAATATTCAAAAAAAATTGCTAAAAGAAATTCCGCTTTACAAACATAAGGCTGAAGGACAGGTGAAATTTCACGAGGTTGATTCATTTGGTGTGCTGCATAATATTCAGTATTTTTATATCTTGGAATGGGCAAGAACTCAGTATTTTCAGTATATCGGTATGCCTATGAACAGGAATACATACACTTTGGAAAATCCCGTAATGACTGTAAATCACGAGATTAATTATTATCATCCCGCAATGTTTACTGATTTTTACGAAGTATTTTCGAGGATAACCGAAGTTAGGAATTCATCATTGAAATTTGAAAATATCATAATGCATTCTGATGGAAATATAATGGCAAAAGCATCCGCAGTGCTTGTTTATTTAAGCACTGATGATTACAAACCTGCCAGAATACCTGATGATTTCAGAGAAAAGATTAAAAATTTAGAAGCAGATAATGTAACATTCATTGAAAAGAATTAAATGGGAAAAACTTATAACTGGAATATCGGAAAGACTGTAGCTCAATTAGTAATGCCAAGGCTCGAAACTGAAAAGTTTTTTTCTGACAGTGCCTATAAGCAGAACGCAATAGAGCTTACAAAAAAAGGGATTGGTGGATTTTGCGTTTTTGGTGGTAAATATGATACTGCAATGCTTATGCTCAATGAACTTCAGAGTTTTGCAGAAACACCATTGATATTTTCTGCCGATATGGAATACGGTTTGCCAATGAGATTTGAAGATGGTACGGAATTTCCTCATCATCTGGCTCTCGGAAATACCGATAATACAGATTATTCAGAGCAGACCGGTTCTGAAATAAGTAAAGAAGCTAAGAATATGGGTATAAGGTGGAATTTTGCTCCTGTTGCCGATATTAATTCCAATCCTCTTAATCCCGTAATTAATATTCGCTCATTCGGAGATAATGAAAAGATAGTAAGTGAACATACTGCTGCATTTATAAATGGTACTCAGAAAAATAAAGTTCTGGCAACTGCGAAACATTTTCCGGGGCACGGCGATACTGACAAAGACTCACATTTGGAATTGCCTGTGCTGGAGCATAGTTATGAAAAAATCATTAATCAGGATATGGCTCCATTCAGAAAGAGTATAGAAGCCGGTGTAAAAGCAATAATGACGGGACATCTAGCAGTACCGGCACTTGATGAGAGCGGCAAACCCGCATCCCTATCTTCTGCAACAATTAATATATTAAGAAATGAATTGAATTTCAAAGGTTTGATAATCACCGATGCTTTGGAGATGAAATCAATAAGTGCTAAATATAACTCCGGCGAAGCTGCATATCTGGCTCTGAAAGCCGGAAATGATATTGCACTTATGCCTGAAAATCCTGAGGAGGCTATTGATTTCGTTTCAAAAAAGGCGGAAAATGATAAAGATTTTCTTGAAAATTTGCATAAATCCGCTGAAAGATTAATTGAGAACAAACGTTGGTGTGGATTAATCCCGTTTTTTGCGGATGCTGATTTTCAACCCAAGACGTTTACTGAAAATCAAAAGAAAGCCCTTTTAATTGCTGACAGCGGAATAAAATATGAAGGCAATAAATCACTAATTCCATTGCCGGAAGACAAACAATTTGCCGGATTTGCATTTTTGCAGAATGAAAAAGATTTGAAATCCGCTTCGAGATTTTTTACGATGCTTGCTCAGGCTGTAGAAAATGATGTTGATTTTGCATTTTTTGATAAAAATATTGATGAAGAGAATTTGGCAGAACTTATAAACGGTACTGAAGATGCAGAATTTATTTTGTTCCCCGTATTTCTAAAGGGCGGAGCTTATTCCGAAAGTATTGATATAGGGGCGTTTTTGAATGATAAAATATCAAAATTAGCTAACGGAAAGCCTGCAATTGTAATCCTTTTTGGTACGCCTTATATTAAAGACAAAATTAAATCTGACCTGACAATTATGACATTTTCGGATTCATTTGCATCGCTTGCAGCATCGGTTGTTCATCTTTCAGGAAGAAGAGAGGCGCTTAAACTATAATTAAATTACAAGTTTATACTTTTAAATAAAATATGTTTAATAATAATTTATAAAATGAAATATGAAAAAATTATCGGTTTTGCTGCTTTTGATTTTTGCAGTTAATTATTCTTTTGCTCAGGTAGCCGGTGGAAAAACCGACCAGAAGTCACTCATAGAAGAAGAAATTCAAAATCAGATTACTGACAGAGACCTGTTAAGTAAAGATGAATTTCCTGTAGGTAATGCCGTGGATCCTGATTTCTATTTTCTCGGACCGGGCGATATGCTTACAATTCAGGTATTACCTATTATACCCGTACCGGTACATCTGATAGTATCTCCCGAGAAAACTCTTACAATCCCGAAATTCAAGGAATTTGACGTAAAAGACCTTACTTTGTCTGAGGTAAAGGTTATGATTACTGAATATTTCCAAAAAATAAACCCCAGAACTCAGGTTTCAATTCATCTGAATAAAGCGAGAACGGTACTCGTAAAAATTGAAGGAGATGTGGCTTTTCCTACTACATATTCGCTGCCTTCTTCTTATACTGTATCTACTGCAATCTTGTTTGCAAATCAGATACAACGTTCCGGTCAGGTACCCGTTCAGCAAATGCCCGCTCTTTTAATTCTGCAAAAACAACAGCGTGAAACAGAAAAGAGATTCTTCCACAGTGGCGTATCATCTGACAAATCATACTCCAGAAGAAATGTACTGGTGCTTCATAATGACGGCACTCAATCTAATGTGGATATTGAAAAATCAATCTCTCAAAATTCCAATAAATATGACCCTTACGTAAAAGAGGGCGACGTAATTATTGTACCTTACGAGGAAGATAATTATAATAAAATATCAATAAGCGGTGCAGTAAATAAGCCAAAGGTAGTAGCCTATAAAGAAGGTGATAAAATTTCCGATTTGATTAGTTTTGGAAGAGGTTTTACAAACAGAGCGAATCTTGATAACGTTTATCTCGTTAATTCTGCCAACAGCAGAAGAACGAAACTTGATTTCGATGAGGATGGCGAGCTTATCACAGAGGATTTTGAAATATCTCCGGGCAGCACCATAATAGCAGGATATAAAACTGAAGAAACTACTGAGCATCAGGGGGTAGTATCTGTAAAAGGTGAAGTAAACTCACCTGGAGTATATGTAATAAGCGAGTCGAACACCAGGCTTTCAGATATTATAGAGCAGGCAGGCGGTTTCACTAATGATGCTTATTTGCCTCTTGCCAATATTATCAGAAGAGAAAACGAGAGAAAAAATGTAATTGACCCGAAGCAGGATAGTTACGAGAATTTCCAATACAGTGGGTTGATTATGGAAGATACTACCAGATTTTTTCTTGATATGAAGTACCGCAAACCTTATGTAGCCACTAATTTCTTTGAATTATTTGAGCTTAACAAAGAAGAATACGACGTAGCTCTAAAAGACGGTGATGTAATTTCCGTTCCTAAAAATCCCGGTAACGTATTTGTATTCGGTCAGGTAAAAAATCCCGGTTTTGTAGATTTTGTTCCGGGAAAGCCTATGAGCTATTACGTGGAAAAATGCGGAGGATATACTCAGGGTGCGGATGAAAAGAGAGCAAGCATAATAAGAGGTAAGAATAATGTATGGATAGAAGGCAAAGAAGAGACTTTCGTATATGCCGGCGACCAGGTTTATGTGCCAAGTCCTCCGGCTTATCCGCCTGATTTTGAAATTCAAAAGTATAATACATACGTATATATGATAAGCGGTATAGTAGGAGTAATTAATACAATTCTTTTAATTATGAGCAGGTAAAATGAAAGTTATCTTTTTGATATTTGTGATTTGCACACTTGGAATTTTTGCTCAGGTAGAAAATATCAGTATTTCGCATCCTGTTTACGGGTATTTGGAAAGGCTCGAAAATCGAGGTATTCTCGAAAATTTTTCTTCATCCGATAAACCTTTTTCAAAAGGCAAAATTCAGAATGCACTTAAATCTGCAAAACTTGCTGAGTCTGAACTAACAAATTTTGAAAAAAAATCTCTTAGTTTGTATTTAAAGGAATTTGATTTGGATGATAGAAATAATGCAATAGTGATTTACAGTGAATCTGATGATAAACAGGTGTTTTCATCCCGAATATTCACAAATGATGAAAAATATATTTATCATTTTGCTGATGAGAAACATAATGTTTCTATTATTCCTCTTGCTAATATTGATTTTTACTCTCAGAATTACAACCGATGTGAAAATTTCACTGTTGCTAATCTCGGTTTCAGGATGGAGGGAACTCTCGATAGTATGTTCGGATATAATCTTCAGGTAACTAACGGAAGATTAATTAACGGCAGCAGAGAGTTGGCTATGCAGGATGATTATTATTCCACAAATTTCAAATTTGTTGGTCTGGAAAGTGATATTGATTTCACTGAAAGCCACCTGAGATTCGAATATGACTGGTTTTATGCGAATATTGGAAGAGAAAGAAGGCTGATGGGTTCAGGAATTGATGAAAATCTTTTCTTAAATGACAATGCTCTTGCATTCGATGCAATTACATTTGGAGCAGATTTTAAACATTTTAAATACAAATTTATGCACGGAAGTCTTCTCGGCTTAGCAGATTCGGGGGATTATGATTTTGGTTTCAAAGGTGAGCTTGAACCAAAATATATCGCACTTCATAAATTTTCTGTTACACCTTCATGGGGCGAGATTTCATTTTGGGAAAGTATAATATATTCCAGACCAATTGATATTGCTTATCTTAATCCGCTTAGTTTCTTCAAATCATTGGAGCATGCTTTGAGAGACAGAGATAATTCACTTATGGGAATGGACATTACTATCCGGCCTGTAAAAAATCTTCAGATAAAATCTACTTTCTTACTTGATGATATTAAATTTGAAGAAATAGGCAATGGATTTTGGGGAAATAAAACTGCTTTTAATGCAGGCATTCAGTACGTATTTCCTTTTTCAATAGATGCCGGGTTTGAGTATTCGAGAGTAGAGCCGTTTACTTACTCACATTTTAATCCCCAAAATTCCTATACAAATAATGAAAGAATGCTTGCTTCAGATTTATTGCCAAATTCTGACAAATACAGCTTAATAGCAAATTGGTGGTGGGGTGGCAGATATCCTTTAAGATTGAATGTTTCATATATGAGGCATGGCAGGAATATTTATGATGATGAAGGAAATCTGATAAAAAATGTTGGTGCAGACCCTATGCTAAGCCATTCTCCGGAAGTGCCTGACTTTGTGAAACTGCTTGACGGAGAAAAAGTTTACATATTTGACAGTTCTATTCAATACGGATTTGAAATAATTAGGGGATTAAATTTCAGACACAGAATAGGAATGAAAACTGTAAACGGGGATAAAGTACCGTATATGAGAATAATTGTAAGTATATATGAGTTTTAGATATGAATTTTACTGAGATATTATTCTACATATTTTTATTTTTGATTTTTTATTCATTTTTAGGTTACGGAATATTATTAATGCTACTTACTCCTATAAAGAGATTATTTGTGGCAAACTTTGATTCGATTAACTATGATTTGCCTGATGTAACATTATTCGTAACTGCATACAATGAAATTGAAAATGTGGAGCAAAAAGTAAAAAATTCATTTGAATTGGATTATCCGTCAGACAAAATCGAATTTATCTGGATAACCGACGGCTCTGATGACGGTACACAAGAGGCGCTGAAAAAGTTTAAAAATATCAAGGTTTATCACATTCCTGAAAGAAACGGAAAAATTGCTGCAATGAACAGAGGAATTCAATTTGTAAATACTCCGATTGTAGTTTTTTCAGATGCAAATACTTTACTAAACAAAGACTGCATCAAAATCATTGCCGAACAATTCAGAGATGAGAAAGTAGGATGTGTAAGCGGAGAAAAAAGAATTATTGTAGATGGTGAATCAGGTGCTTCCGCATCAGGCGAAAGTCTCTACTGGAAATATGAATCATACCTGAAAAAGATTGAGTCTGAATTTAATTCTGCTGTAGGAGCAGCCGGTGAGTTATTTGCAGTAAGGACTGATTTATTGGAACCAGTAGAACCGGATACTCTTCTTGATGATTTTATTATTTCACTGAGAATAGCCGAAAAAGGATATAAGATTCAATATACTCCCGATGCATATGCTATGGAATATGCTTCCGAAAATGTAAGAGAAGAACTAAAAAGAAAGATAAGAATTTCTGCCGGTGGTATTCAGTCGGTTGTCAGATTGAAATCTATGCTTAATCCGATTAAGCACCCTGCACTTACTTTTCAGTATATATCTCACAAAGTATTGAGATGGACTCTTACGCCGCTTCTTTTGCTATTAATTATTCCTCTTAATTTTTACATTGCATCTACTTATAGTTTTGAAGCTGATAATTTTTTTACTATATTTTTATTTTTGCAGATTCTTTTTTATTTATTTGCATTAATCGGATTGTATTTGGATAAAAAAAATATTAAAATAAAATTATTTTTCGTTCCACTATATTTTTTTATTATGAATTATTCAGTATTTCTGGGCTTTTTCAGATATATCAGAGGTAGGCAAAACGTAAAATGGGAAAAAGCAAAAAGAGCGAAATGAATAAATTTTCTTATATTTGAATTTTTGTATAATTATATTTTATTTGGAGTTTATACTAAAGTTGTTTGAATAGAAATCAATGAAAAAGATAAGGAATAAATATATTCAGGTAATCCTGCAACTGATTTTCGATTCGGTGGCAATACTGAGTGCTTTTTTTATTCAGTATAATCTGAGATTCGAGTCAGGTTTTGTAGAAACAAGTATTAAGCCTGATTTTCTCATTGTATTTCTAACTTCTATAGTTGTATTAATTTACTGGATAGTGGTCTTTCTTTTCGGAGGGCTTTATAAAAACTGGTATGAAAGGTCTCCATTTGACCAGATATTCAAAATATGGAAAGTTACTTTTGTAGGAACTGCATTAATTGTATTTTTTATTTTTTTTGACGGCGATAAATCACCGAGAATGTTTTTTTTGATATATTTTATATTGACGGGTGTTTCGGTAAGTATGGGCAGATTTCTGTCGCTGCGAGATAATTCTCGTTGGCCTTGCCCC